>CAYRBI010000068.1:0-2630 GCA_964422415.1 uncultured bacterium
GTACTCTTGTTGGCGCTCTGCGTGTCGCTACCAGTGCCACGCTGACCGCGGCGCATTCCACGCATCCCCATGGGGCCCATCGGTCCACCCATACGGGATTGCATCTGCTTTTCAAACACCGTCTGAACCTTGGGCTTCACTGCTGTCCACTCGGTATCATTGAAACCCAAACGCTGTTGGAAGTTGTCCATCATTCTGGACATCATTTGGGCCGGATCGAACCGCCGGTCCCGGTCCCGCATTCTTCCACCGCCACCACCAGCATTTCCGCCACTCGTGTCTTGTGAGAGTGACTCGGGAATCCAGCAGCATGTGGCGCATATGACGCCCACTAGAATCCTGGCTCGCCATAATCCTTTCATTCTGACTTCCTCCTGAATCTTGGGATATGTAATCAAGAAGGAGACACCCCCTAATGGCTGGAATGCGCCCTCCCAAATACCCTAAAAAGCAAGAGCCATACCAGACCTGGAGAGTGTGGATGATTTGGTATGTTGGATTTGTTCACAATTCATTCTCGAGAGAGAACCCACGTGCTAAAGCATGAACACCATGCGGATTGCATTGGCACGCTAAAGTGAGAACTCCATACAGGGACACCTACCAACACATTTCAGATGCGCAGGTTCTGGGACTCACAGGGATTTGCACATGCGCAAAATATGCGCAGCGGGAAATGTTCCTTGGTAGGAAGAGAGAGCCACTGACCCCTCTACCGTGTCGAGAGGGTATGGGGCTGAGTGTTCGGCGACAGGATCTTGCCACCCCGGTGGGGCAGAAGCGGTGGAAACCAGGGGGCAGGTTCCATTCCTGCCGCGCTTGGATTCCAACCCCGGATTCCGAAACGGGTGACACGGCCATAATAAGCAAGGTTCATCGCCGCCGCATAGGGAAGGGTTTCGATCCCGTGAGGCCAGGTGGCCCGCCAGGCCAATCGGCGGGCAATCCGCCAAGGAAGGTAGAATTCGCGTGTCACCCAGTCATGCCCCGCTTGAAGAGCCTCGGTTGACATCCCCTTGGGTTGGAAAACCGCATGATGAAAATCGTAATGAGACCAGTTCCAGTCCAGAATCCGGTCACGCATTGATTCAAAATGCCGTATTGCCGGCGTGGAGTCCGCGTCTTTCCCCGGTGCGGGACAAGTGGAACCGACTGGTAAGGGGGTATAGATCGAAACTTGAACCAGATCGATCCGCAGGTCATCGAGAAGGTTAAGTGTCCGGCTGAAGACATCGGGACGGTCTCCATCGAAACCAAAAACAATTCCGGCCTCAATCCCGATTCCACGCGAATGTAGATAAGCCACCCGCTCGCGGTAAGTGCTAGCTTGGTTGAAAGACTTCTCCATCGCCGCCAGATTTCCCTCGGAGAAAGTTTCCAGGCCCGCGAAGATCCCCATGCAACCAGCCTGGGAGGCAAGCTCCACCAACTCGGTGTCCTCCGCGATGGCGAGTGTGGACTGGGTCATCCAGCGCTTGCGTAAGGGAATCAGAGCCTCGAAGAGCTCCCGCGCATACTCTCTTTCGGCGGTCAGGTTGTCATCCACGAATATAAAAAAACGTTCTGGAAGCTCCGAGACCTCGGCCACCACATCCGCCACGGGCCGTTTCCGGAACCGGCCGCCATGAAAGGCTGAGACTGAGCAGAAACTACATTGGTGGGGACAGCCGCGTGTGGCCTGAACCGCTTGCATCGTGGCATATCCGGGCCCGCGTAGGAGATGCCTGGGCAAGGGTTTGAGATTCGCGAGATCAACTGGTTCACTCGCTTTGTAGATCCCGGACAGAGATCCGGTTGCAGCCGCTTCCACCACTCTTTCCCAGACACCCTCGGCTTCGCCAACCACCACCGCATCGGCATGGCGGAGGGCCTCCTCCGGCTGGAAGGAGGGGTGCATCCCTCCCAGTACCACTGGGATCCCGCGCTGACGGAAGACCTCCGCGATCTCATAGGCCCTCGGTGCGAGGGCGGTCATGCAGGTGATCCCCACCAAGTCGACATCGGCATCCCAAGGGATGCTCTCCAGTTGCTCATCGACAATCCGCACCTGTGCCCAGGAGGGAGTCTCCGCCGCCACGGACAGCAGACTCAAAAGCGAAAAACGGAAAGTTCTTCCATTGAACAAGCGGTACCGTCCAATCAAACGCCAAGGTCCACTCGATGGTGCGATCAGTAGGATACGCATGATGTCCTCCTTCACCCAATCCGCGCGCGGAGTTTCTCCAGGAGCCTCAGTAGATCATCCCGTTCCTGTGTGGAGAGTGTCCCTATGATCCCATCCGCCCGCTCGAGATAGGGGTGGACTGTCTTCTCCAGGAGCTCCTGCCCCTTCCCGGTCATACGGATGATCCGCATTCTCCGGTCACCAGGCTCGGAAACCCGCTCCAGCAAACCATCCCGCTCCATCCGGTCCACCAGTCCGGTCACATTGGCCCTGTTGACCAGCAGCATCCGGCTCAACTTAGTCTGGCTGAGTCCCTCCGGGCCGGCCTGGTAAGCCAACAGCATCAGGACATTGAACTGAGATTCAGTGAGGCCAAAGCTCCGTAACAACCGGTCGGCCTCCTTGGTGAGCATCTCGCTGGTTAATACGATGGAAAGAGCCACCTCGTGGGAGGGATCTTGAATGG
>CAYRBI010000068.1:2730-28562 GCA_964422415.1 uncultured bacterium
GCGGGTGATTTTCACTGGCTTTTACACCACATTCCTACACTCCGGATCTGGGTAGATGCAATGAGTGACTCTACAGTGCCTCAGATTCACCTCCAGGATGTGCACGTGTCCTATGGGAAGACACATGCCTTAGCCGGAGCCTCCTTCTCTATCCAAACCGGTTCTGTTGGCTTGCTAGGCCCCAATGGTGCGGGCAAGACTACACTGCTCAAGACCCTGCTCGGGTTTGTAACTCCCACGAACGGCGAGGTTGAGATGTTTGGCGTGAAGATGCCCCGCTCACGCCGTCAGGTGAGACACCGTCTCGGCTACATGCCTGAACGCCCCATCACCAGCCCCAAGATTAGCGCTGTCTCCTTCCTGCGTTACTGCGGCTGCCTGTTCGGCATGACTCCGGTGGATGCCATGGAGCGGGCGCATGAGGTTCTGAATTATGTCGGCGTGGGAGAAACCCGTTACCGGAAGATGGGAACCTACTCCACCGGTATGTGTCAGCGGGTGAAATTTGCTCAGGCTCTGATCCATGACCCCAAACTCATTTTGCTGGATGAACCCACCAATGGTCTCGATCCGGAGGGCCGGGTCGAGATGCTCGATTTAATCCGAGAGTTGGTCTCGAAGAAGAAGGTCACCGTCCTACTTTCAACACACCTCATGCCCGATGTCGCACAAGTCTGTGACCGGGTCATTGTGCTCAGCCGTGGGCAAGTGGTCAGGGATGGTCAGATTACGGATCTGACCACACTGCGCCTGGGATACTATGAGGTCCGTGTGCGCGAGAACAAGCAAGCCTTCCGTGAAGCGTTGCTAGCCGCTGGTTGCACCTGTGGCGATCGTCATGATGGAACCCTGATGGTTCATATCCCGGATTCCCTCCCCGTGCGTACCCTGTTCGAGATCGCCCGGGCCCAACAGACTCATATCCGGCATCTCCAACCCGTACGGCAAAGCCTGGAGGAAGTCTTCATGGAAGCGGTGGGGAGACAGCAGACGCAGACACCTCACCCCTAAGTCCCCTCTCCCACAGGGCGAGGGAACTTTCTACTCCCCCCTCGCCCCATGGGAGAGGGGGGTTGGGGGGTGAGGTGATGAGAATGCAAGGAGGAATTGGTAGTGCCCATCTATGACCGCAGCTACCGGGCGTATGAGGGCCAGCTGCATGGTGGCTTGGCTTGGTGGATTATTGTCCGGCAAGAACTCCGTGTGCTCTTTTCCACGCGGAGTTTCATCGTTCTGCTCTGCCTGGCGGGTAGCCATGTCAGTATCCGTCTCTTCCAGGTGATTGCCTGTGATGTGATTGCCGCCAATCCCAACTCACCGTTGGCCGAACTCGCCCGGAGATTCCCGCTGAAAGTTAACGAAAATCTGTTCTTTCAGTTTCTCTCCGGCCAGAGCACCTTGGTTTTCTGGATTTTCCTTTTGGCGGGTTCCGGAATGATCTGTAATGACATCCATAACAACTTGATGGAGGTATATTATTCGAAACCGATCACCTGGCGGGATTATGCCTTAGGCAAGATCATGACCCTGATCCTGGTGGGGTTGCTACTGACTGCGGTTCCGGGTGTGGTTTTAGTGTTCCTCCATAATCTCCTCGCCCCCGGTTGGGAAACCATAAAAAGCAGCTATGCCTGGCCCCTGACGATCACGATCTTCTCTTTTCTCATCGTGGTGCCCTGTTCACTCGGGGTGTTGGCGGGTTCGGCTTTACTGAAGAACCAGCGCACCGCGGCCATCGTGGTGTTGGTCCTGGTGTTCTTCAATATGATCGCCGCAGAGACGATCTCCGATGACCTGATGAGGGATGACCGCTACTACCTCATCGGGATTCCCTTTGCGGTTTTTGACCTGGGCTCACTCCTGTTTCACCAGGAACACCGTCTCTATGACCTGCCCTGGTGGAGTTCCGCGCTGGTGGTGGGCGTTTCCTGCGCGGTCGTGCTGGGGCTCATCTGCCGCAAGGTGCACCGTTGTGAGGTGGAGGCATGAACGGCATGGTGATCGAGACTGGCGGTCTCTCGAAATGGTTCGGCGAGGTGATCGCGGTTAATAACCTGAGCCTCTCCATTGGCTCCGGAGTGACAGGGCTGCTAGGTCCGAATGGCGCGGGGAAGACCACCTTCTTGAAACTGGCGCTGGGGCTCTACCGCCCGAGCCGTGGAAGAATCCGCATCTTTGGCGAATCCCCCCGGAATAACTTGCGCACTCTGGCGCGCATCGGCTATTGCCCCGAGAGCGATCATTTCTTCGACCGGACCACGGGCTATGAGTTTGTCTACTGGATGATCCGTTACCGGGGAGTTTCCGCGCGCGCGGCTCGTAAGGCGGCGGAGGAGGCTTGTGTCCAGGTTGGCATGGCAGGACGCATGAAGGATCTCATCACCACCTACAGCCAGGGGATGCGCCGTAGAATTAACATCGCCCAGTGCCTTGCGTCCAATGCCGATCTGCTCTTCCTGGATGAACCCATGGCCGGGCTAGACCCCGAAAGCCGCGAGGTGGTCTTTGCGCTCATCCGTGCCTTGGCGGACCAGGGCCGTACCGTGATCTTCTCCAGCCATATCCTCTATGAAATCGAGCGGGTTACCCATCATGTCGTTCTGCTGCACCAGGGAGGCCTGATTGCCCAGGGAGATGTCCGTGGGATCCGCGAGCTCATCGATGAGCATCCCCACACGGTGACCGTCGAGACCCCAGCCGCACACCGTCTGGCAGCCTTTTTCGCGGAGGAGGCCACCACCCTCAACATCCAGCTGACCCCTGATTCCGTGACAGTCCAAACCCGCGATCCCAACCGCTTTTATCAGAAGCTCAATGATCTGTACCTCGATGAGGGGATTGAGATTCAGGGCATTCACTGCCCGGATGATAATCTGCAATCCGTGTTCGAGTATCTGGTGAAGTAGAGAGAGACCCATGACAGAGACCGGTTCCAACTACTTCAAATACATGGGGGTGTCCTTCAGCCAGACGCTGACGCACATGACACGTGGCAAACAACCGCTGATATTAACCATCGTGGCCTTGGTCCCGTCGCTAATGCCATTGGGGGCGTATTTATTTTGGAATTTCTGGCCGGATGAGGCGGATCCCTCTATGTTTAGCGAAGTGGCCAACAGTGTGTACCTTCAGACTCTGGCCCCCTTGATTGCCCTCTTTTTTGGCTGCTCTCTGGTGAGCGAGGATGTCGAAACCCAGGTCATCACCCACATATTGACCCGTCCAGTTCCACGATCGGCCTGGGTGCTGGGGAAATATCTGGCCTTTAACCTGGCCGCCATCCTCTCGCTCGGATTTGGTCTGGCCGTGTTTTTTGTGGTGAATTGCTTGGTGGGCCGGATTGATTTGGATAAATCCAGTTTGCTGCTTTTACCGCACAACCTGGGGGTAATTGCCCTCGCGCTGTGCTCCTATTCGGCGCTGTGCTCCTTTTTTGGCGCCTCGCAAAAGCGGCCGATTGTCCTCAGCCTGATGGTCATCTATGGCTGGCAGAAGATTGCGTTATTGATGCCGGGAGTGGTTGATTTCCTAACCATCGAAAAATATCTCAAGGTGCTGCTACCCGCGGCAGACAAGGGCACCTCACCCTCCTCGATGGCCGCCATGGTGCTTGAAATGCAGAAACAGGAGTATGAGGTCGGTACACTGGAGTCCATCGCGGCCTTGATTTTCATCTCGCTGCTGTTCCTGTCTTTCACAATCTGTGTGGTGAGGTTCCGCGAATACACCTCCTCGCGGGTTTTGCAGGATTGAGCGGCGTTCATGCGTTAATCTTTGGGGACACCATGAAAGTCTACGAAATCTATGAACACCCCGAACGTGGCCGCAAAGCGGTCAAAGTGGGTTTTTCTTGGCCAGCTTTTTTCTTTCACCTTTTATGGGCTTTAACAAAGGGACTTTGGTTACCTGCCGTTGCGTTTTTAATTACGGCTGTCTTGGGCGTATTGATCAGGGATATTTCTGTTATCTCTTTTTTCCTTCCTTTTATCGGAGGAACAACAGTCTTGCCGCTGTTTGTTATAGTGTGTTTTGGCAACTATGGAAACCTCTGGATTTCTCAATCCCTGATCCATCAAGGGTACCAACTAGTTTCAAAACTCAATGCAAAATCGATTGCTGATGCTCTCCGGCGATATGAGGACTCTTCTGATATCGGAGAACCTACATTTTCACCAATGCATAAATATGGATCTTATGTCTCGCTTGGCATCATTATCTGTTTCTGGTTACTCCTGAAAATTTCTTTCCCCGCTTTTTACATTGCAGGCCCCTCCATGCTCAACACACTAATGATTAATGACCGTATCTTTGTCAATCGTTTCGCTTATACATCTTCCCAACCAAAGATCGGTGACATCATCGCTTTTTGTGTTCCCGAAACAGTTCCAGATTATGACCCCAAAAAACAAATCTCGATTCGACGGATCGTCGGACTCGAAGGAGACCATGTCACCATCGAGAATAATCACTTATGGGTGAATGGCCAGGAGATAACTGATCCACCTTTCCTCGCGGAAAATGTGTATGAGTCCAAACTTGCGAATGGAAAGATCTTTGAGGGTGTCACTGTGGGGGAAGACCAGGTTCTGGTGTTTGGAGACAACTCCGGGAACTGCAATGACAGTCGTTACTGGGGGACCATCCCGGTAGACAATATCATTGGCAAGGCTGTCATCCGTTTTTGGCCGCTTAATCGCATTGGTAAAATCCATGGGATCAGCGTGCGGCCTTTCGATGAATGACGTACTTCCCCCCCCCTGGCGGGGGAGGGTAGGGGGGGGAGACTCGACTGATGTAATGTTAGCCCTTAGTCCAAACACGCCAATGACCGCACATACGCCACCGATTCCGCGATGGCCTTCTTGGTGGCGGTTTCATCGAGCTCCACACCCTTGACCCCCTCGAATTCGAGTGTGATGGGACCCTTGTAGTTGTGTTCGGCGAGGATCTTCATGATGCGTGGCATGTCGACAATACCCTGCCCGGCTGCGGGGAAGGTCCAGCTCTCGAAGTTCCCATCGTGGTCCTTGAGTTCCACAGTGGCGACATAATCGATGATCTTCTCGAGCTCGGCACAGGCATCAGCTCCATTGTTGTAGAAGGTGATATTGCCGCTATCGAAATTGACACGGACATTGGGGTGGTTGACTGCCTTCATAGTCTCCAGGTGGACTTCAGCGTTAGTCCCCAGGGGTGGGTGGGTTTCCAGCGAGATAATGATGCCGTGCCGTTGTGCGATCTCACCCGCCTCGCGCAGGCGTGTATACATCATTTCCTTGGGCGCATCCTGCCCCTTTACTGAGAGAAACATGTAGTGCACCCCCATCTGCTCACAGATGCTCAGTTGAGATTCAAGATCCTCTTTGTAGGTCTCGTTGGTCAACTTCACATCGCCACGGATGACGGCAGCCTTGAGATGACTGTCTTTCAGACGCGTCATGGTGGCATCCACTTGATCAGGGGTGGGAACATTCATAAAGACAAAGTGCACACCGATCCGCGGGAGGTGTGTCCAGGCTGCCTCTGAAAACTTGCCATAGCTCGCAAAACGGCACGCGAGGGGATTGAGACCATCCTCCGCCACAGCCATACCACCTACGGCAACCCCGAGAGCGAACACGGCAACAAGGAAATGCAGTCTCATCTGTGAACCTCCAAGGTGTAGGGTGGGGCTTGCCCCACTGCCTGACTTTATGCCGTATGTTGTTCACGCTTTAGCGTGCGAGGCAACCTCAAGATTAAATTTTGTACGAGATCCACACGCTCAAGCGTGAACAACATACGGATTACCGGGACACGCTTAAGCGTGAACAACATACCATTTACCCCTTCCCAATCTCCGCCCGGTGCGCCCAGACCTTCTCGAACGCTTTGACATATTGTTCCACCAGCTCCGGCTGATCAGAGGTGAAGTAGGGCAGCGGGATCGCGGTGGCATTGGCCTTGTCGGAATTGGGCAGCTCCGGGATGGTGGGCAGGTGATGCCACCACTGCGCCTCGGAGTAGAGTGGCAGCTTATGCTGCAACCGGTAACTGAAGGAGCTGGTTTTAACCCCCTCGGCTACTAGAGCCTTGACTGCCTGGTCACGCGTCATGCCCGCTTCCTTCTCATCGATGAAGAGCATGTTCCAGGAGTAATAAATCCTATCCATGTCATTGCGTCCACTGGTCTGCTCATAAAGTCCCGGTAGTTGCACAAGACGGTCATTGAGCTTGCGTACCTGGGCTACCCCCGCGGCATTACGCTCATCGAGACCACGCAGCTGGGTGCTTGTCAACACAGCTGCCACCGGGTGCATGCGGAACTTCAATCCCAGGCCTGAACCAACGTACTTCCGGTACTCGCTCTCCTCGGCCGCACCGGTGAGCTGATAATCACACAAAGCATTGGCGCGGTCATAATCGACCGTTTCTTGGTAGACCCCGAACCCCCCCTCCATGCCCGGCAGCGGTTTAGTGGTCTGGAGGCTGAAGATCGACATGCGTCCCCAGGTCCCCATACGGCGTCCCTGAAGCTTGGCTCCATGCGCATGGGCCGCATCTTCCAGCACAATCAACCCCTTCTCCTTGGCCCATTCGGAGATGGTGTCCATATCGGCGGGAAGACCGATCCAGTGTACGGGAAGCACGGCACGGGTGTTCTTGGTAAGGCGCTTCTTGGCATCCTCCAAATCGAAATTGAGCGTCCGGGGGTTGATGTCGACGAACACGGGAACCAGCCCAAAGAAACGCATCGGGGCGATGGTGGCGAAAAAGGTATAGCTCGGCACCAGGATCTCGCTTCCGGGAGGAAGGTTCAACGCAAAGAACATGGAGGTCAACGCGCTGGTGCCATTGCAATAAGCCTTGACATGAGGCACGCCGAGGAATTGTTTCCATTCCGCTTCGAGCTGGTCGATGGGTGTATAGCTGGGAGCACGGATAAGCTCCACCACCGCTTTCTCCTCCGCTTCGCCATAGAGGGGCCAACGGTCCGCCTCATTAAAAGGCACAGTGACAGCAGGAGCACCACCCTGGAGGGCGAGTTTCTCCACGGGCGGTTCCGTAAAAGCAGGCGCGCCCAACGACAATCCCGCCACCGCCACACCTCCCGCCTTCAGGAAGCTCCGCCGGGTCGTACGTTCCACACTGTCAAAGAACTTCTCTCCCATCTTGATCACCTCCATACACTGAGTCTCTTCTGGAGCCCATGCCCCGCTACAACGATAGCATTGTCTCAGGGCCTCACAAGAGAAAAATAAAGGCCCACCAAAATGGGCTACAATGGGTCTCGATCACTCGGAAGCACCTGTTGTGACATGCCAGTTCTCAGAAAGAATCAACAGATCCTCCATATCCAGCCCACCATCGTGGTTGATATCCTCAGGAGAGGCGCTCCCAATGTCTTCATTCCAGGCGCCGAGAAGGTCGAGCACATCCACCGCATCCACCTTTTGATCCTCTGTGACATCCCCGGGGATGGTGGGAATCAGAGTCGCTGTTCCTGTCGGAGTGGGTTCGGGGCTGTGGGTGTGAGTCGGAGATGGTTCAGGACTGTTTGTCTCTGTCGGGCTGGGTGTGCTGGTGGCTGTCACTGTGGGGGTCTCTGTCCAGGTTGACGTCTCAGTGGGTATGGGCGTCTCAGTGACTGTGGGGGTCTCAGTGACTGTGGATGTGGGCGTGCAGCTGGGTGTGGGTGTCGGAACATCCGTGGGTTTCTCCCACAGGATACCGAAACCACCCGTGGCCTGACCATCCATCTCATTTCCTGCCACACCATCAAACAGATTGTTCACCGGGCAGTTCTGGATCACACGATCCACCCCTTGCTCGACCGGAAGCCCCAACTCCTCCCCGCACAGAGCTCCATAAAAGGGACGAATGCTGTCCAGTGTGAAGCTGGTCTCATCAGTACGTGTCACCCGGATCAGTCCGCTCGATTGCTCCTCGATCTCGCTCACCACGCTGTCCATCCACAAACTGGCTGCATCCTCGCAATTCACAACTGGCGAAAAGGAGGTTTCATCGCAGGAAACTGTTCCAACTTCGGCCAAGAGCGGGCAACCGATGCGGCAATCCACCAACGGCTGTGCTTCGATGGCTGTGCTGGTACTACACACTGTCGAGGCTGGCTCATCCCAGAAAATCTTGAGCCGCAGCTCCTGGCCGGTTTGGTGGACCGGTCCAGCACACGCGAAAGTCACCTCGGTCGAGGGTTCGGGCAGGGTGTGACGGTAAACACAGACGCCATTGTAGTCATTCGCCAAGTAAACCAGAGGGCCGGAGGTGATGATGTCCTGTATCGATACGTATTCCGGATATGATCCGGCAGGAACAAACTTATTCAACAGGCTGATCTTTCCACTGCGTGAGATATCGTATGCGGCAAAACCCTCACTATTATATCCCGTATACGCTACTCCTGCAGAAATTCCCATGCTGAGTGTATAGTTGTCGAGTACACTCGCATTCTCCACCTGTGGTGGAAATGAGTCCGCTAAATTATATGCATAGAAGACAGGGAGATTAGGAGTAAATTGTCCTCCAGTGGAAAATCCCGCCATATATAACATTTTCCCAATCGGATCGATCTTGTAAGCCGCGATCTCACTAGAAGAAGTCCAGGCCAGCAGAGGATTGGTAGGATCAGTGACATCATACGCGAGGATCTCTGACTTGGGTTCATATCGGAACACGTAAACATAGTTTCCCTTCTTCGCCAAGCCTCCCCTCCAACGTGATTTTTCTGTTCTATCTCCAGCATACACCACCACGGGATTCGCAGGATCTTCGAGGTTGACAATCTCCAGTCCGCGTGTGAACGCAGAGCCAAAAAGGAGAGGCGGCTCATAAACCAAATCCCCATAAAAGCCTATGGAGATCTTGGAAAGAAGTTGTGGATCGGTGGGATCCGCCATATCCACAACCTCTGTGTAATTCTCAAAACCGGTCATCATCAACAATGAATCCCCTAGTGGAACCATTCTATTAGGTGCGCCAGAGAACATATATTGGGAGATGACCCTGGGGGCCGAAGGTCCTGATATGTCCACCGCCCAGATTTCCGAGGTATTGGCGTAACCCGATACAAACAGAAGATCATCCATCAGACACAATCCTCTGGCGAAATAGGGTTCGGCGTAGGAACCAACAACCTGAGGATTGGCCAGGTTCGACCAATCAATGATCTGCAGATCCCCCCTTTCTCCAGAGGCATAAGCAGTCTTACCATCCAGTGTAATGGATGTTCCCTGGAAAGGCATCTTCGCAATCATAACCGGATTCGCCGGATCAGAAATATCATAAGCCGCCAGGGCTGAATTCGCTGAATAGAGAATTCCATCACTCATGGTCAGCATGTAGCCGTTCAATATGGTGGAGCCAAGTATGGTTGTTTGGGTTGGAGATGTCACATCCACACAATAAAGCGAATCCCCAACTGTCTCATTCCAACCCTTCACACAGAGAGTGTTATTATGGACCGCCATGGCGGAGGGTAACTGAATGCTCATAATCATACCTGACAATACCGGATCCGCTCCTTGTCTCTGCTCCAGAATGTGGATTTGTCCCTCAGTTATGGAGAGATAGATCCGGTTTTCATTAACAGCTAATCCCGCCACCCCCTGATGGTATTTCCCTGTGATGATGGGAGCAGTAGGATCGGTGATGTCGATCAACGCCAGACCATAATCCGCCGAACCCACATACAAGGTCGTTCCCCGAAGGAACAAACCAGCAATCATCGAAGGCCCAAAAATCATGGACTCGCTGTTCTCAAATACTTTAGGATTCATGGGGTCTGATATGTCAAAGAATTCAATGGTTCCAAAGTCTTCTCCCGTGACCGCTAGACTCCCAGCCACTACAATGTGCGCAAGATGATGTGCGGCGGGAACCCGTCCCACAAATTGAGGATTCGCCTTATTGGTAATATCCACCACCGTCAAGTTCTGACCAATACCCACATACGCATACTTGCCGCTTACCGCCACAGGGCAGCTTTTCCCCCCCAGTGAACCCACCAGCTCGAACTCTCCACCCTCTGCACTCATTAAGGACTCCTTCGCAGAAGACGCATCAGGAAAGATCAGACCGGACACCAGGCACTGAAGGATTACCATTACACCGAAGGACATACTGAAGGAACGATGTTTGGAAGTGGACCGCATGAATCAAGACTCCTTGAAGAAGATGGGTACCAACACATAAACACCACCCCGCAAGTATCCGCACCTCTCTTCAAGAGTAAATACCTTGGCGCTCTTTTTCTGGCCCTACCCAGATTACCCGGCGAAATCACTCAATGCCCAGCTAGACCCCATCCAGCACCTTTGCCATAGTCCCCCCATCAACCAATCTTCCCCCTGCGAGGCTTTATCATGCTGACTTGCCTCTCCCTGATCCACCCCTTTTCTCACAATCTCAGTCTCTTGGTGTTGTTGCTGGCATTGATTGCTGGACCAGTGTATCCAGCACAGGAGGAAGTGACCTTTCACCAATTAACTATCGGACAGTTCCCAACGGACACTGGACAGTTCCCAACGAACGCTGAACAACGACCAGCGGTAGACGATGACAACCAGATTCACTTTCTTCGTTCTGACAAGGTGACCGCCATCTTTGAGAAGACTGCCGCCGGATATACCTGGACCGGATACAAGGACCTGGCCACTGGGAAACAGTGGAATATCTCTGGCCCTCTCTTCAGTTTGCAAACTGGGAATGGCCACCGATCCAATGTGGGCGCGGCGGGTTTCGAGAGCCTGGTGGAGGAACGACAGGAGGGGATTCCATCAGTCGTTCTTGAAACATATGTTCCCACGCCAGGCATCACGGTTCGTCAACGGTACACTTTTCTGGCGGATGGCCGGACTCTGCGCATCAGCACCTCGTTGCGCGGCAATATCAAGTCTGTGACGATTCAACGAGTGGGGTTGCTCGAAATCAAGATCGAGGGGGAGAACTTACGCTTGATAGGGCCCGAACTGGTCTCCTCGCCGGTCTTCGGACAAAATGTTTTCGCGGGAGTGGAGCATCCCTCGGCCTGGTGCCAGGTTGAGGGAGAGAACCTTTATCTCGCTCAGCATTCCTACACCGAGGTGGGACCGGAATGGGTTAGTCTCCCCTCGGCCGTGTTCGGAACCGCCTCGGAAGAGGACCGGGTCATCACGGGAGATGAACCGGTCCGCCGTGCTTTTCTACGTTATCTCGATACGGTACGAGTGAAACCGGCTGATCTGCATGTGCACTATAATGACTGGTGGACCGCGCCGGTGCCCTCCTCCGAAACCGATGTGCTCAAGATCATCTCCGAGCTCAAGCGGGGCCTCTTTGATACTACCGGCATGTTCTTTGACTCCTATGCGATGGACATGGGCTGGTCCGATCCGCATTCGGTGTGGCGGATTAACCAGGCCCGCTTCCCAGTGGGATTCGACCGCATCAAACAGGCCCTGGGAGAGATGAAGGCGCACCCCGGACTATGGGTTTCGCCCAGCAGCCTGTATCCACCCGCCTTGGACAATAAATGGCTGGGAGAAGCTGGTTACGAGACGATGCCCCATGCCTCACTTGGCGCGGTGGCCTGTCTCGTACGAGACGGAAAATACCAGCAGGCTTTCAAGGCGGCTGTGCTCGATCATGCCAAGGCCGGAGAACTTGCTCATGTCAAATTCGATGGCTATATCCCCTCCTGCGATGTTGATACCCATGGCCATCACACCGGGCCGGAGTCTTATCAGCCCATCGCTGAGGGCCTCATGGAGGTCTTCGATGCCCTACGTGCCCAAAATCCCGGCATCGCTCTGGAACCCACCTGTTTCGGCTCTTTTCCCAGCCCCTGGTGGCTGATGCATGTTCCTTTTGTCATTGGTCCCTTTGGCGATGACAGCCCATATGGACGCAGCCCTTGCCCGGAATGGCTGGAGTCGATGATCACAGGCCGTGAGATCGCCAATCGGACTGGACGCGATGCTTTCCTGATGCCCAGTTCGGCTCTGCAGTGTTTCGACATCATTTTGCAATGCCCCGGTGACATTCAAAACATGGCGGCCATGGCGATTGGACGGGGACGCTGGTTCCTCTCCTGCTACATTAATCCGAAGTACATCGATACAGAGGAGTGGCGTTTCTTCGCGGATCTCATCGCCTGGGCACGCGCCAACAAAGATTTTCTCCAGGAACCCCTACCCTTCGGCGGAGATCCCGCGCAGCGTCAAGCTTATGGTTACCGGTTCGCCTCAAAAGAACGCCAGATCTTCTGTGTCCGCAATCCCTGGATCGAAGAAACCGGTCTGAGCCTGACCGACTACTGCCCCTCTCCCATCGCACGCGAGGTCCGGCTTCTCTATCCAAGGCGTGAGGTTTTATCTTACCTGAACACGGCTGAGGCGCTTCCGCCCATCCACCTGGGTCCCTATGAGACTCAATTCATCGAGGTGGTTCCCGCCCCACAAGGTGACAAGCCGCCACATCCTGTTCAGCCCACACCTCCCACCATCGCCTGGAAATCCACTGGAGAGTGCCAGGTGGTTCAACCCACGGCCACCATCAAACTGGAGGGAGACCTGAATCTGAGCGGAATCATCTCCGCCGAAGTGTGTGTCCTCTGCGAAGGGGACCAGAAGGATCCCACTGGCCAGTGCAGTGTGCTCGTGGATAACGCCACGGTATCCATGCAAACATCTGCTTCGGCGGGAGCGTTCGCCGCGACAGTCCAACCCCAGAAAGAACGCTGGGTATGGTTCTTGGCTCCCATCGAGGCCGGTCAACACCATGTGTCGGTCAAGATGGTACCGGATCCGGGTGTGAAGAAGGTGAGTGTGTTTCTACGTGGTTTCATGGCCTCTCCGGAAACAGCACCCGTTTTTAATTCAGGACCGGCATTTCCGCTTTATCACCCAGAGAGCCGGCCTTGGTCGCGGGTACTCTTGGCTGAGAGAGAGGTGACCCCAACCGGAAACTAAGACTTGCCCGTGGACTCGGACTTCGGGTAGTTCGGCGAATACAAACCGGACTGCGTCCGGGGCACCAGTCTCCCGTTGGAGACGAACGCCTCGCCGCGTGGTTCCAGGTGCGCAACCAGCCGTTCCCGCCAGAGCTGGATCGGATCTTTGTATGTGGGATCGGTCATCAAGTCATGGCACTCCTGAGGATCCTGGTCCAGATTAAAGAACTGTTCGGTTCCATCGAAGGCGTGGAAGATGTACTTCGAGTGGCCATCGGTCAGCGCGTTCCAATGATTCTCCGGGGCATAGCAAATGTCATGTTCCAGGTCGATGAACTCCCGCCATCCTTCCCTCTCACCACGGACCAACGACAACAAGCTCTTGCCTTCCACCTTCTCACTCCCAGGTGCCCCAGCGGCATCGAGAAACGTCGGCAGGACATCCCGGAGTTCGACCGGTTCCTCATGCACTTGTCCTCTTGCTGCAGATATCAGGCTTTCAGGCCAGCGGACAATCATCGGGATACGGGCTGAGGGCTCGTAAGCATAGGATTTACGCCACAGGTGATGGTCGCCAGTCATGTCTCCATGGTCGGCGGTGAAGAGGATCAGGGTGTTTTCTAGCCATCCACGCTTTTCAAGAAGTCCGATGATCCGTCCGATCTCCTCATCCACAAAGGAGACCGAACCATAATACCCCTGACGGGAAGCTCGCACTTGATCCGGCCCCAGGTCACCATGCCAGATGTTGAAGGAATCATCGCTGCGAGGGGCATACTTCGATTCCCAATCTCCGATCGCAGCTTTTGGGAGGTCCGCATCCTTGTATGCCTCCATCCACCTCGAAGGAGGGTCATAGGGGCTATGCGGACGCGAGAAGGAGATCTTCAGGAAGAAGAGCTCGGAACGGTTGTAAGACTCGATAAAGTTGCATGCGGTGTTCGCGGTCCAGGTGGTTGGATGCAGCTCTTCCGGCAGAGCGTAAGCAGCGGAACGGTAGTCATTCCAGCCGATACCGGTGACATCCGGATCCATGTTGGGCGCCTGGCCGTAAAACCAGGCCCGGTAATCGCTTCGGAAATCGGGTGACTGAGCGCGCCCGGACTCATCCAGCAAGGTCAGGTGGAAACCATGCAGGCTGCGTTGGGGAGACCAGTGCATCTTCCCAATGCCCATGGTGTAGTAGCCCGCATCGCGTAGGGCCTGCGGCATTTCGATGGGATACTTCTCCGCGACCTTTCCATACCCAAGCATTCCATTACGCCAGGGGCCAAGACCGGTCAGAAGTGCGGCCCGTGCGGGTGTGCAGGTCGGCGTGCAGGAGTAGGCATGGGCAAAGCGGACTCCCTCCGAGGCCAGACGGTCCAGGTTCGGGGTTTTGATGACCGGGTTGCCATCGCATCCGAGGCAATCCCCACGGTACTGATCGGCCATCAGGAACAGGATGTTGGGGTGTGGCTTCGGCTCATCGGCAAAGACATGGCCACCCGCGAGGGCCAGAGTGGCCCCCACTGCGCTGGCCTTGAGAATCTCCCTGCGTGTGAATGTGTTTCTCATCATGGCCATCCCCTCCACAATCCCTCAGTGTGTCTGCTTTTCATACAGGCCGACTACGGAATCGAAATCCCATCGCTTGCTTTGATTGTCACGCAGGACCACCTCCACCCCTTCCACGGGGCCCAACAATGGGCGCGTTTTTGGGAGGTGCATCACCACTCGTGAGGGTGGTTGCCGTGTAGGACTCACCCATTCGAGAGTCACACCCTCGCTCGCTCCCTTCACATGAAGACTGATCTCCCCGAAATGAGTGGGAGCACGTTCAATGTGGATTTCACGTCCCTCCTCCAACCACCCATCCGGAATGGCTGGCAATAGATGCAGTTCATCCCCACGTTCATCGATCAGCATGTGACGCAACAGGATGGCGTAGTTGCTGGCGCCGGTGGCATGGGGCAGGGTATCGGACCAGGCAAAGCGGCGTTTATGGAAGATGCCCTCTGGAAAACCATGGGAAGCTGTGGAATGCAGAAGATACCAGTAGAAATCCTCGACCACCTGCTCAGAATGATCCTGCCTCAGTGAGTTCATGGTCGTATACGCCGACATGTAAGGATGAATGGCATCGCCGGGAGGGACAGGTGGCTTGGCATCATCCATCCCTAACCAACAGATGGTCCCCTCTTTGAACCCACCCCCGTGGCGCTTGCGGACTTCCTCGGAAAGCGTGGTGATTCGCGGATCATCCACTGCAAAGACCGGTGTCGGCCAGAGGATCTCGGTATTGCCCCAATGTGTTCCCACCTTCTCCCAGCTGGGCGGGAAGTAGGGAAGGCCAGTCTTGGTCCAGGCCGCCTCGATCGAGGACCGATACTCCTTGGCCTCATTCAGCAGTAGCTCAGCCTCTTGTGGCTTGTCGAAGGTACGCGCGGCATCGGCGGCACAGAGAAGACCACGCAGGTTCCAGAAGTCATAACCCACGATGTGGTGTTTCCCATCCCACAGGTATTCCCCATCAGCGGGGGCCTGAGGCAACAGACCCGCGAAGGGTGACTCTGGTCCAGCCTCCCGCCGGGTTTGCTGAATCCAATCCACTGACTTTCTGATCTGAGGCCATGCTTCCGCGAGCCATGCCTTGTCACCGGTCACCTGGTAATACTGCCAGAGTGCCCAGAGGTCTTGCCCATTAGCATCGAATTGACCTTTCTGAGACTCGAAACGTCCATCCTCTCTCTGGTGAGACAGGAAGGACTTGATCGCGAGTTGCGCTTCTTCAGCGAGTCCCGCTTCTTCATATTGCATGATCTGGTAAGCCCCATCACGAATGTAGAACTCATCATAGAACCCTTCCCCTCCATGGACCTCGCCATGGTCATTCGCGATCAGCTGGTAGACATGCGAAGCCAGCAGGGCCTGCCGCGCTTTCCAACAGGGGACATCGATCAGTGTGGCTTGGGCGAGGATGCTTCTCCAGGCCTGTGCGGTTCGCTCGAGCCAGAGGCGAGGATCTTCCTTCTCGAACAGTCCTGCATCGGCTAAGGGCTCCCAGGGAATCCTCACCACCAGCTCCGCACTCTCTCCTGGTGCCAGCTTCCAGCTGGCCTCTCTTGGTTTGGGAAAGCTCGTCGAAGACGGATCTGCTGCCTGCCCGGAAGTGCATGGTTCGATCAGGGCTTTCGCCTCTGATTCCATGGTCCCGGTATTGGTGGCCTTGACCAGAATCCAGTTGAGGTAGTTGTCCCCTTCGGTGGGCCAGCGATACGCTGCCTGCCAGTCTTTGACGTTCGGGAGAGGAGTTGCCCATAAGGTGAACTCATAGCGGACCCAACCATCCTCAGCTGAAAGGAGGACGACCGGTAGCCAGCCATCCAGGAGTGTCTTGGTCTGTTGGCGCGAGAGGGGAAAGAGTCCACGGCCATAGCTCAACCGGACATTCACTTGGCCTTCGCCTTCGCCCGGACGAGCCCCGATCATCAGCTCATTGTCTGGGGTGATGCGCGTTCCATAGGCGTAATCTTTCAGCCCGATGACACACCAGGAGTTTTCGAAATAATCGAAATCCTCCCCGGTGGCATAGGAGCAATTCTCCAGGACAGGTGATAGACAGAAGATGGAAACAATGATGAGGATCCACTTGGACAAGAACCGATATGCCGATTGGGTTTTCATACGCCCCTCCTTTTGACCTGACGATGATAGCGCGAATGGAGGGAAGGAGTCTCAAAGAAGATTGTTCTAAATGAAGAGCCGGACAGGCTCCAGCGGGATCGCGTGATCTGGCCTAAAAGAGAGATTTTCTAAAGACACTGCTCATGGTTTTGGGTATTCTGGCCCGCGCATACTCACGATCTTGGTGGGGGCAGGTTTTGACCACCCGAATCCTCCAGGAGGTATTCACGTGTCCCGGTTTATTCTTTCAGTTGTTGCTTTTCTGGTCTTCATGCCGGTTCCTTGGGCCGGTCCGAAGGTGGTTCTCCGCGATGCCCCCGAGGTGAAGTTCTCCTCACTCGCCGACTCGAACAGCCCGGCTCATTGGAATGGGGATGTTTTCTACCTCTTCAACTCCGCGAATCACCCCTTCCGCAGCTTCGGCCCCGATCAGTTTCACCTTGGCGAGGCCACCTCGGTCGATCTCGACAAGTCAGTAACCATCGCGGGAGGGCAATGGATCGAAGCCACTTGGCGCGAAGAAGATGGAACCCTCTATGCCTGGTATCACAACGAGCCGCCCGAACTCTGCCCCGGAAGCGAGAAAACCTCTCTCTTTCCCTTGACCGCGCCACGCATTGGAGCCATGCGCTCCACTGATAATGGCGCCACCTGGACCGAGCTCGGATTTGTCTTGGAAGCCCCTGAAGGATCCCTCGACTGCAATGCCAAAAATGGCTATTTCGCGGGCGGGAATGGCGACTTCTCAGTGATGCTCGATTCCGAACGGAAATACTTGTACCTGTTCTTCGGGACTTATGCCGGGGATCTGGCCGAACAGGGCGTCTCCACCGCGCGCATGGCTTGGAGCGACCGTGACCAACCGGCGGGTAAGGTCTGGAAGTACCATCAAGGCGCATGGACTGAGCCGGGAGTAGGCGGGCATATCACCCCCGTCTTCCCCGCCAAGATCAGCTGGCATGAGGAAAACACCGATGCCTTCTGGGGTCCCTCCATTCATTGGAACACCCATCTTCAGTCTTATGTCATTCTGCTCAACCGGACACGTTACAAACCAGGCTGGCCGCAGGAGGGGATCTATGTCAGCTACAGCACCGACCTCTCAAATCCCCAGTCCTGGACAGAACCCGAGAGGATCCTGGAGGGCGGCGGCTGGTATCCTACAGCCCTTGGAATCGATACCAAGGCCAGGGAGACCGACAAGCTGTGCGGACGTCAAGCACGGTTGTATATGCATGGTGTCTCCAAGCGGGAAATCCTGTTTCTACGCGAGGGAGAGGATCCAGCCAGCCTCCCGCCTGTCTTCGCACCCTGAAGGAACTACCAGGCCACCTCGGGTTTGGCGTATTCTTGATCCATCTTCACCGGCAGCCGCCAGACATGCTCACCGGTCTGGTTGGTGAAGTAGAGGTGGGACTCTGAAGGTGTGAAAGCATCTCCATCGGCCCACAGAGAGTAGAAGTCCGGGTGGGCATTGACCGGGTGGCGGGCGTAGGTGTGGTTGCGTGGGCTGTCATGGGTTAGCTGCTTGACCTTGGTCCAGGTGGCTCCCTCATCCATGCTGGTCCACATCACCATCTCCCCACCGGTGCCATAGGGCTGTGGGCCGGGATCGGTCGGTGCGATAATCCGCCAAGTGCCATCCGGTTCGATAAAGAGCGAGCCATGGTCATAATTGTGATCGGAGGTGGTCACCGGGCGGAACTCCCAGGCTGTTCCCTTCCAGTGGGCGGTCATCCAGGTCCGTGGGTCATTGGATGGACCGGAGGCATACCCCTTGGAGGTCAGGTAGAGAATCACCGGCCGTTCCTGGGCATCAAAGGTCAGATCCTTCAGATATACCAGCAACCCCTCCGCCTTGTAGTCATGGACTAAAGCAGCGTTTTGCACCTCGGAAAGAGGGGTCACGACTGTTTGGCCATCCACGGTTTTCCAGTTCGCGCCAAAGTCTCCGGTCTCCAGGTAATAAAGATTCGTACGCTCGTTCAGTCCCACTGGGGACGGGTGCATATCGAAGGCCGTGGCCACACGGTTCCCCAGCATGTCGCTGATCTGGTAATCCCCCATTTCGATCTTGGCCAGGGGTTTGGCCTCACTCCATTGCCGTCCATCCGGACTGGTCATCCAATGGAGGCCACGCCCTTTGCTGTAGAGGGTGTGTAGAAAGAGGAAACCATTCCCCGGCAGATACCAGGGCTGTGTATACGAGAAATTAGTTTCAAGGACCTGTTCGAACTCATCAATTGAATAGGGCTTCGTGCTACGACTGATATAAGAGGGCCGGCTGGTGCCATGCGCGCTAGAGAAGATCCACACATACCCCTCTTTGTCCAAGGAAATGGTGGGGTTGTCATGGGCATCCTCGGTGTGTTTATTCAGTAGGATGGTGGGACGAGGAACCAATCCGGTGGCATGGTCGTAATAGGAAACCATGTGCAGCAGTTCCTGTTTACCCGCGACTGTCCCCCCATAACAGAAGAAGGTCTTGTTGACCTTGGGAGAATAAATGGCGAGTGGGATATGCCACTGGCAATAGGTCGCCATCCCACCGCTGTATTTGTAATGGTATTCATCCTTGGAGGGCTGGTTCATGTACCAGATCCCACGATAACCATCCGCTTTAGGGAGAGGTTCAGAGCCTTCGGTTCCGCCAACATTCACCAGACACACAGATACAACACAAGCGAATAGAATCGACCTTGTCACAATACCACGCCTTTCTCTTACCAATGGAGATTGAGGGTTTCCGGAAACTTTTTTTATTCCTTGACTTCTTTGGGATCGGGTCTGCCAGGCCCGAATTCGTACATGTCACCGAATGAATAAGTTCCGTTGGTGGGCGAATAGAAGGCGGGGGCGATCCAGACCGTGGAGTCGATATGGTCGGCTGAGGATGAGTAGTAAATGTACCCGGATCTCTTGCAGCCCTCGACAAACTGGCGCGGGATGGGTGTCGAGCCTCCCGCTGCCTTCACCACCGCGGCATTATTCGAGATCTGCGCTCCGATGGGCCAGGAGTCACACCCAGAAGTCAAACGGATCACCGTGTACGGAGCCTCGCTGGTTTTGCCACGTAGGCTCTGAGTCCAGAATCCGAGGGTGTAGGTGTCTCCGAAGATATCGACCGGTTGCGTCGAGATGAACTTGACGGGAGTGGTCAGGAGATGACTGGCGAAACCCCACCACTCGCTGTATCCGAAGGGCGGCCGGTTGACGGGTTCAAATTCGGTCTTGGGTTCTCTCATCCCCCAATCGTTCTTGTAGCCTTCGGTGGCGATCACCAACGACTTGAGATCTCCCCGCGCGCGCGCAACCTGAGCACGGATCTGGGCCTCCAGGAAGTTGGGAAGCGCGATGGAGATCAAGATCAGAATGATCGCTATGACAATGAGAAGCTCGATCAGAGTAAACCCTGTCCGTTGCATGTGAATACACGCTCCTTCCTGACCGCTGTTTTTCTAGACTCCTAAGAAAAGGATAGCACGATGCAGGACCGCGTGCAGTAAATCAAATTGCATTTCCTGCTTTGAAAAGAGAGTCATCGTGTCCTTCATTCTGTTGTTAGCCGGGGATAAGGCAACGGGACTCCATCATCATCCCTGTTTGTTGAATGCCGCCATCCCCAGTGTGACAGCGCTCCCGTGGCGGCGGCATGAAAACGTGAGCAATGGATCTCATCGCGTTACCTTGCCACCGCCTAACAACAGACCACGGACTCCATTTTCATCTTTTGTGGGTGCCGGAAACCAGCATGGGGGACTGATTTTCAAAATAGGGTTTATGACTACCGGGCACCGCCCACTTTATCTTTAATCGCGCCTAAATGCCCGTGCTGCTTGATCGATGGCGCGGTGTTGAACCTGGATCACGCGGATCTGAGGCCAAGATGGTTTGCCGTGAAGTTCTACATTCCGTGCCAATGAAACGCCTTGGTAGCGCAGGTATTCATCGATTTTCTGTAGGTTCCCGGGCGTATCGATCACATCGATGGTGCCTTCCTCGGGATGGGGGATCAGAACCCGTCCCCGGGCCGCAGCTTCCTCTTTGCCACCGGTTTCATAGAGCATGGCTTCGAGAAGCTTGACGACCGCATCGACGCGCTGGGCGCGTTGATGTGCCGCGGGAATGCTCAAGTCCCGGCGAATCCTTTCGGGCACGGTTTGATAGCTGCGTGAAACCAGCTCCAATTTAGGCTCTGTCACTTTGAAGGCTGGAAGACCGGCCAGAGCTCGTGCGCGCGCGATTCCCGGGCGTGTATGGCCGATTACGAGCACATGAGCGTTATCATCCTGCGCGAGGTAAGGGGTTCCATCCCAACTATGGCCATCGAAACCGGTTCCTCCGAAGAGGTTTTCATTGAGTTGATTGATGAAGGGTTGGCCGGTGGTATGTGCGAGCTGGATGACCTCGGTTTCCAATGGTACGGGTGGTGTGTTTGCGAGCTCACGACCAAGACGGTTGAGGGACTCCTGGATTTGTACAGCGCGGGTACGGGTATCATGAAGAGAGAGCGCGGAGGGGTTAGCTGTTAACCGCAAGGAACGTTCTGGCCAGACCACCACGAGGTCTTTATCCAGATCATCCCTGAAGAGGACTCTTTCCAGCGCCTGGTTGAAGGTGATCGAATTCGTAGAACCCAGGATCCCGGCCGCCGCGCGGCGCAGCCCACGGTTGACCTCGCGGGAGATGGGGATGTAACGATCCACCAGATCACGGCTGACCACCACCTTGCCCGCCTCGGAGGAGCGGTAGGTGTAGAATCCATTGACGGGTAGAACTTGATTGATGAGTTGATCGAGCGAAATCTGCATGTCGGCGCGGACTTCGATGGCCGCTTGAATGTCTCCAGCGAGGATCACCTGGGTGTCATTGTGTGAATTAAAATCATTCAGGATGGTCCGCACCGGGATCCGTGTTCCAGCGGTCAGTGAAAGAGGAGCAGGATCAGCAGGGAGTGGTGTGGTTTGGCAGAGGAACAGGAGACAGATGAAGACCGGAATGGCACCCGGGAATAATCTGAACCAAGGATGTTTTTTACACATACCAACGCCCCCAGAAGCAATAGAATGACGTGACTCCCATCTACATTTTCGCGTTTTCTTATAATAGCCTCCCCGCACAGCCTCTGTCCAGGGTTAAAGTGATATCTAGTGAAAGTGACTTGTGTGTGTATTTTTTGGGTTGTCTATGGTATAAAAGGATCAGAGTATCCCACTCAGGAGGACGATGCCCCCCTATGTTGCGTCAGGTCTTTTCATCCAAGCGCCGTCAGGTTGGGTTTACGCTCATCGAGTTGTTGATTGTCATTGCCATCATTCTCATTCTGATCTCTATCGCTTTGCCGAATTTCATCGAAGCTCGCTTACGCGCCCAGGTCACCAAGGCACGCGGGGAGATCAACTCGATCCGTACCGCCTTTGAGATGTACAACAATGATTGGAAAATCTACCCCAGAGGTTGCATCACGGGGGGTAATACGAGTGGGAGTACCGCCGATATCTGTACTCAAAATTGGGGATTCGTCGCTGAAATACTTACGACGCCAATTAAATATATGAAACAAAAATATGATGATTTGTTCTCGGTTGGATATACAGTTCTGGGTTCGGTGACCAACACTACGGGCGGACATAACCATGTGAAATACCGCACCACCAAGCGGAAACAGTACTTCGAGGGATATCCGAATGAGCAGAAGAGCATAATACCTACAAAGCTCAAAGGGGACAGCGCCATCTGGACCGCTTACGAATCATTCAATCCGCACGATTACAAGAACAAGCAATACCTGATTTCCAGCTTGGGGCCGGATCATGATGAAGATGTGCTGCCCCCGAATGCCTTTTATAATGCTGGTACTTACTATCCAGGGAATGAGTTTTACTCCCCCACCAATGGGACCAACAGCACCGGGGATCTCGTGTTTCTGGGCCCCTGAGGGAGTCCCGCCTTTCCGTATGTTGTTCATGCTTTAGCATGTGATCGCATACACTCTCCCATCCTTCCGGTATGTTGTTCATGCTTTAGCATGTGGATCGCATACACTCTCCCATAGGTTCCCCGCAGTAACTCCCCATTTATGTACAAGTTTTCTTCACTCTCCCATTCTTTTTTTGTCTCCCCAGTTTCTTCACTCTGGACTTCGCGCTTTTCACAGGCTATACTTTGTTTAGAGAAACCGGTTTACATACAACGGTTGAAACCATGACAGACTCAATTTCACTTGCAAAAACGCGCAAAAAAGCGCCAGCAACCCCCAGGGTTCGTACGACTCTCAAGGCGGTTGCGGAACATGCGGGAGTCAGCAAGGGATTAGCCTCACGTGTGTTGAATGGGGGGAGTACCACCATTCCCATTTCGGAGGAAACCATCCGGCGGGTCCGTCAGGCCGCGACTGACCTACGCTATATCCCCTCACGTTTGGCGCGGTCTCTCTCGAAAGGAGCGCGTTCCCATATCATCGGATTGAGTCTGGTGGCTCCGCATCCCTTGAATGGCGTTCCCAAGCAGCATGGGGTGCTCCCTCCCCCGCTACCGGAGGAATTCCGGAACCCACTGATCAATGATGCCATGCAATTACGGCAATCGCATGATGTGGGAACGCTCATCAATGAGATTGCGCGTGATGAGCATCTGTGCGGACGATGGGATGTGGTTTTACGCCACCGCAAGGAGCACCTGGATCACCCCTTTACCCCCATCGATCTTGGATTGGATCTGGTGGAGGGATTGATTTACACCCAACCCTCCACCCGGCATCTCGAGATTCTCGATCTCGCGCGTTCGGGGATTCCGGTGGTGCTTTTAGGGCATGTGGCTCTTGGACAGGATGTGTGTTCGGTGGGTATCGACAACCATCAGGCCGGGGCACGGCTTGCGCGGCATCTCATCGATCAGGGAAAAAGTCATCTTGTTGGCCTGTGGCCCTTCAATCATGAAAGTTCATTGGCGCAAATGAGGAGTGAAGGTTTTCATTCCGCCCTGGATTCACAAGGGCTAGAGCCAGAGGATGAATGCTTTGCGGGGATGTGGCCAGATCCCGCACGGGGTTATTGGTTAACAAAAGAGATCATTAAAGCCCATCCCGGTTTGGATGCGGTGGTGGTGGGCACCAACCAGTTGGCGCGCGGCGCTGTTTACGCTATCGAGGAAACAGGACGGCGTATTCCGCGGGATGTCGCGCTGGCCACTTTTGATGACGACATTTTCAATGTCCTGGAGACACCTCACCTGACAGCCTTGCGAGTGCCGGTGGATGAGATGATCTGCCTGGCATTGCGGCTTTTAACCCAGATGATCGAGGGCCATGCGCCCGAGACTCTCCATCATTTCATAGTTCCGGATTTGGTTATCAGGCAATCTTGTGGCGCGTCCCGCGCCGAAGAAGGATACCGTTTATTAAAGGAGGATCCCCATCATGTTGTTGCATCTCTTACGATCTAGGCGCAGGAAGATTGGTTTTACGCTCATTGAGTTGTTGATTGTGATTGCGATCATTCTCATTTTGATCTCGATTGCACTCCCGAATTTTATCGAAGCGCGGTTACGAGCTCAGGTTACCAAGGCTAAGGGTGAAATTCACTCTATGCGTACCGCCTTTGAAATGTACAACAATGATTGGAAGGTTTACCCAAGAGGTTGTATTACCGGATATAGGGGAAATGCAGGCGATCTTTGTACAGATAATTGGGGATTTGTTGCCGAATTACTGACGACACCGATCAAGTATTTGAAGCAAAAATATGATGACTTGTTTGCGATCGATTATTCCGTGCTCGGATCAACAGGCAACAATAATCCAGCTGGAAGCAATTATGTGAAGTATCGGACCACCAAGCGGAAACAATACTTTGAGGGATATCCATCTGAGCAAAAAGGGATTATCCCAACCAAATTGAAAGCAGATAATCCAATATGGACATTTTATATTCAAGCCAACCGGAGCACCTATAATAGCAAACAGTATCTCATTTCGAGCCTGGGCCCGGATCACGATGAAGATGTGCTACCATATTATGGAATGACTGTGAGTGGATATCGTCCTGGCGATGAAAACTATTCTCCCACAAATGGTACTGTCAGTGGCGGTGATTTGATGTTCGTTGGTCCCTGAGCCAAGAATACAAATCCAATTCAGAAAACCCCCTCCCCGAAGATAGGAGAGGGGGTTTTCCTTTTTAGCCTACCTTCGTTATAAATTGAGTCCACCCGGATGGATGTGCATCCTGTTACCTATAACCACTTCCCTAACTTTGCCAGTGAATTTAAAAAAAATGGGCCTGTAATAAACTTTTTCCATTTATTTTCTTTTCGGTTGTGGTATTCTATTTGATGAGGTTGAAGTAGATATACGCCCCATTTTTCACCCTCTTCAGCCCGGGAGATAATCCACAAAACTCAGAGGAGGCCCGCCATGCATTATTTTTCTTTTCCGAGGAGGAGAACAACTGGTTTCACTCTCATTGAGTTGTTGATTGTCATTGCCATCATTCTCATCTTGATCTCAATTGCGCTGCCTAACTTTATCGAGGCGCGGTTACGGGCTCAGGTCACCAAGGCCCGGGGTGAAATCAACACCATCCGTACTGCTTACGAGATGTACTTGCAGGATTTCAAGATTTACCCACGAGGATGCATCACGGGTTTTGATGGTGGAAAGGATCGTTGTTATGACCAATGGGGATTTGTGGCTGAAATTCTGACCACCCCAATAAAATATTTGAAGCAGAAATATGATGACTTGTTCGCTGTTAATTATTCAGTCCTTGGTTCGGTTGGAAATTGTCCACCCGGTCACAATTATGTGAAGTATCGGACCACCAAAAGAAAACAATACTTTGAGGGATATCCGAATGAGCAAAAAGGGATTATCCCAACCAAATTAAAAGCGGATAACCCAGGATGGGCAACATATATTGCCTATAATCCGACCGCGTTTAAGAATAAGCAATATCTTATATCAAGTCTCGGCCCAGACCATGATGAGGATGTGCTCCCATTCTACGCTCCTCAGGCATCAGGGTATAAGGGGGGTGATGAATTCTACTCCCCGACCAATGGGACCACCAGCGGCGGCGATCTGATGTTCGTGGGTCCCTGAGCAACCTCATCCGCTTGTTGAAGGGAAAAACCCCCCCTCTTCTGTAATGGGAGAGGGGGTTTTTGTTATTTGTTTTGCGCGGCGGGAGTCACCTCGATCTCGAACAAGTCCTCGGGCTTCATTTCATAGATGTGCATG
>CAYRBI010000069.1:0-16164 GCA_964422415.1 uncultured bacterium
CCTGTGTTTTCCACCCATCTCATGCTATCCTATCTACAACGATGGACATCGAGAAGCAGGTCGACTACTGGGTCACGGGAAGCGATGAGGACTGGGAAGTCGCTGTGCATCTCATCGAACGTGGTAACTTCCGTCATGGCTTGTTTTTAGCTCATCTCTCACTGGAGAAGATGATGAAAGCCCATGTTTGTAATTCCACTCATGATTTCCCGCCCAAAATCCATGATTTAATCAGGCTTAGCCGAAAAACAAATCTGAATTTTTCAGAAGACCAAATTAGATTAATGGCGTTGGTGAATACATATTGTATGGAGGGGAAGTATCCGTCCTCATGGGGAAAACCTCCTGAACGTGATGAGGCAGTGAGTGTGAAAACCAAGATTCAGGTGATGCGGTTATGGTTAAAGCAGCTGTTGTAGAATCCATCCAACGATACCTCACGGTGTTGAATGAACAAGGTATGCCTGCCCTCTTTTGTGTCGTCTATGGTTCACAAGCTAATGGATCTTCACATGAATGGAGCGATATTGATTTATTGGTAGTCTCTCCCCGGTATGATGGAGTTCACTCAAGAGAAGAGTGGGCCAATTTATGGTATATCGCAAGTTCGATAGATCCCTGTATTGAACCCATCCCCTGTGGTGAGATTGAGTGGTTCGAGGATGACTCCAACCCCATCATCGCCATTGCCCGGAAAGAGGGAATCGTGATCGAAGTGGGGGAACCTATTTCCTCTTCGGTGGTGACAAAAGTTCCAAAAAACACAGGATCCCCTCGGCCTCAGAACCCCATGAGACCTGATGGGGCGTAAACTGTTGCCTCGCTCTTAAGTCCTTGATAGACTTATCTTTTGCGGATTCCTTCCGTTTACCATCCGGTGACTGCAAGAGAGATGTGAGTCTTTCTTCGGATTGGAAGGTTTGAAGCCGATAAATGCTGGAGTCCTGGCTGGTTCCCCCCTTGTTCCCAATGTGATTGGGCGAGAGGGTTTTTTCACCAACGATGAGGTGGGTTGGGGCTGTTAACGCCTTGGGGCAACATAAGCGGTTTCCACCTAAAGAAATCCGGCTCCTCGACCGCTTTGCCTACGTGCCCAAAGGACCGGGGTTGGGCTGAAAATGCTCGGCCTCAACCTAATTGCAACGACTGGAGTCTCTCAAAGAGCAGGAATGGCCCGAGACCACGAGATTCAGGAAATCCTTCTGCGCGTGGATCTGGTGGACCTGATAGGCGCGTATCTTAAGCTCACCCGGGCTGGACGCAGCTATAAAGGGCTGTGTCCGTTCCATGGTGAGAAGACACCCTCCTTTCATGTCTACCCCAGTGATGGGGCCAAACCAGGTTTTTTTCACTGCTTTGGATGCAAAAAGGGGGGCGATGCCCTTACCTTTCTGATCGAGCGTGAAGGGCTGAGTTTCCAGGAAGCCATCGAGCAACTCGCCAAGCGGGTGGGGATGGAGCCTCCACGCTTCCAGCGTAGCCCCCTTCAATCGCGCCAGAGCCGTTTCGAGGTTCTCAACCAATGTCAGGCCCACTTCCGGGCTAACTTAAGGAATCCATTGAGGGGAACTCTGGCACGGGAGTATCTCAAAAAGCGTGAAATCGATCACCAATTAGCGGAACGTTTTGGGCTGGGGTATGCCTTCGAGAGTTGGGACAGCCTCGCGCTGTCTCTGGGCTCCAACAAAGAGACCCTTGGCATCGCCACCCAACAAGGCCTCATTCGTCCACGCGACAATGACTCTGGATACTTGGATTTTTTCCGTAACCGGCTGATCTTCCCGATCCACAATCCAGCCGGAGAGATTATCGCATTCGCGGGACGCGACCTGACAGGAGAGTCGCAGGCGAAGTACATGAACACCCCTGAAACCGACCTTTTCAAAAAGGGGCGTGTTCTCTATGGCCTACACCAAGCGCGTAATCCGATCCGTGAACGGAAACGGGCGATTGTGGTCGAGGGCTATTTCGATGTTCTCCGGATGCATGCCAATGGTTTCGACGAAGCCGTGGCTCCGATGGGAACAGCGTTGACTATGGAACACTTAACGGTCCTGGAGAGGCTCTGCGAGGAGCTGATTCTGCTCTTTGATGGTGATAAAGCGGGTCATGCGGCCGCGATGCGCAGCCTGCAACAGACCTGGGATTTAGGAATCACGGTGCGGGTTGTGCATCTCCCTGCGGGGCAAGATCCGGATGAGTTCCTCCTTTGTCATCCTCGCGAGGACATGGAGGACCTTCTGGAGTCCGCAGCTGGGTCCTTTTCCTACCTGGTCGATGGACTGGTGGCGGAAATCGGACTGGACAGCGCTGAGAAAATCCGCAAGGTAGCCGCCCGGGTGTTTGAATCGATCTCTGGGATGCAATCGCATACCCAGGTGGAGATCCGTCTCAAGGAATTGGCTGAAAGGATTGGAGTCCCTCACGAGTCACTCAAACAGGATTACGAGCGTTCTCGAATGAAACGGGCATCTTCTCCGGGTGGTCAAATGGCCAAAGGTCCTCAGACCGGCCCGGGAGCACCGGGAGAGACCTCCAACGATCCGGACCGTGAAAGGGAGGCTCGCAAGGGTCTGTATGTCTTGCTCCTCCAGAATGAGGGTAGAATACAAGAGGCGCTAGGCATGGCTTTCGCATCGCACTCTCAGGCACGGCAACATCTGGAGGGTGCGCTTGAGGTTCTTCAGAAACCCCGGCGGGACGATGACCTGGCCCTTTTCTTGGAAGCTTACCTCCACGATGGGTCCGATTCAGCGCGGAGGGTTTGGTTGGAGAAGAAGCAGGATCCCATGGTTTGGGAAGTGGAAGCGATGCTCCGGGAAGAATGGTTCCCGGAGGACCCTCTGCGTACCTTGACGGATTACACAGATACCCTTCAGGGCATTCAGTTGGAAAGGGAAGTGGAACGGTGCAAAGCAGCATTCATTTCCGCCGAGCGTGCCCAGGACTGGGAAAAAGTCAATCAGATTGCCACCCGGTTGACTGAGTTGGTCAAACAAAGAGACATGCTCCTCTCACGGAGCAGGGAGGTTGGATAAGACGAGATGGTGAGTGCTAAGACAAGTCGTAAAAAGGATGCAAGTTCCCAGAAAGAGGTTGTAACTCCGGTTCCGAGTGTGGAGAGTCCCACGAAGAAACGGAGCGCGGTCAAGGCTGGGAGTGCTCCCGAGGTGAAGAAAGAGCGTAAGGTGGCTGCGGTGGAGGCGAAAGTACCCACTCCACGTGAGGTTCCTCCCACTGCGCCGCTCAAGAAAGCTCCCCCTGTTGCGAAACCAACCGAACCTAAGCCAGCGGGACGCGCTTCCACAGCTCAGGAAGTGGGAGTCACGCGTGAGACGGAAAAACTCCTGGAGATCCACAAGGGGCAGGGGTATCTCACTTATGATGACCTGAACCGGGTCTTGACCGAGGATCTGGTTTCAGTGGAGGAATTGGACCGTATTCACAAGTTCCTCGAGGATCGCAAGATCCCCATACAAGATACCTATACGGATGAAAAGCGTGCCAAGGCTTCCGCGCGTCAGGTTGCGGTCGAACGCGATCCATTGGCTCCCCGGACCGTCACCGAGCGTACGCGTGTGGATGACCCTGTGCGTCTCTACCTCCGCGAAATGGGCCGTGTCCAACTCCTGAACCGTGAAGAGGAGGTCTTGCTAGCGAAGAAGATTGAGGACGGCCGTTTTAAGGTCTGCCGCGCGATTTCCTGGTCTCGGATTACTCTCTCTCAACTAGAGAGGTGGATTGAGGGGCTGCAGAATCAAATGGTGTTCGAGGCCAATCCTCAAGTGGAGGTGGACATCCCCCTGGAGGAAGGTGAATCAGCCATCCTAGAGGCACCCCAAGAAGAGCAGGAGAAGTACAAATTCGAGGACCTTCTTCAAAACTATGTTACCCATCAAGAAGACGGAGAACTAGACAAGGAACGAACCCTGGCTGACTTGAAAAGTAAATTCAAACAGCTGGTTCCAGCCGTGAATACCATCTTGAGAAAAAACAAGATTCTCAAGGAACCCAAGCTTCTGGTGGCCAAACGGAATAAAACCATCCGGGAAATCCGCAAGGAGGAGGAGCGCGCCGGGCATCTCATGATTAACATGCGGTTCGATCATGAGCACCTGGGTGAAATCGCTGCCAGCATTCGTGAAGAATGCCGCAAAGCCACGGAGTTAGTGGAGCGCCTCGAGGCCTTCGACCGCCGCTTGAAACCCTACAATCTCAGCATCTCCTCCTTCAAAACTGCTTTGAAGGAGATACCTCCTCATGGCGCTCGTACCCGTAAAACTGGAATCGAAGAGCGTCTTAAGAAAGACCGGACCATCCTCTTCCGGGAACGCGATGAAATCGAGAACCTAGAGGCACGCCTTCACGAGTGCGAGGAGGTCTCCGGAATGAGTTATGAGGACCTGAGACGGGTTGATAAGGAGATCGAGCTGGGAGAAGAGGTGGCACGCTCGGCCAAGAATGAAGTGGTCGAAGCCAATCTGCGTCTCGTGGTCAGCATCGCCAAGAACTATACCAACCGCGGACTGCAATTCCTGGATCTAATTCAAGAAGGAAACATCGGATTGATGCGTGCGGTCGATAAGTTCGAATACCGCCGTGGCTACAAGTTCTCGACCTACGCCACCTGGTGGATCCGTCAGGCGGTGACACGCGCCATTGCGGATCAGGCCAGGACCATCCGTATCCCCGTACACATGATCGAGACGATCAACAAGATGACCCGGATCAGCCGTAAGTTAGTACAGGAGTTGGGGCGTGAACCGACTCCCGAGGAGATCGCGGAACGGATGGACATGCCGCCTGAGAAAGTACGCGCGGTCTTCAAGATTTCACAGCAACCCGTGGCTTTGGAAACCCCAATTGGAGATGAAGGCGACACCAGCTTCGGCGATTTCATCCCCGATACCAAGGTGGTATCGCCCTCGACCGCGACCACGGACAACATCATGCAGTCCCAGTTGGAGGACATCCTGTCCACCTTGACCGAACGTGAGGAGACCGTGATCCGTCTGCGTTTTGGTATTGGCGATGGCTACCCCCGTACACTGGAGGAGGTCGGCAACAAGTTCGGAGTCACTCGTGAACGCGTGCGGCAGATCGAAACCAAGGCTTTGCGGAAATTACGCCATCCGACTCGTAGCCGGAAACTGAAGGAGTATCTGGATTAGAGAGGTTGTCAGCCACCCTCCCCCTGGCGGGGGAGGGTGGAGGAGAGTGGCAAGGATTCCGCCAGATTCCTCCTAATACATCTTCCACCCGCTGATTTCCGTTCCTCCCTCGATTGTCCCAATACGGAGCCCATTGCCGAAACTGGTGACCCAGATCTCATTCAGGTTGTGTGGATTGAAGAAAACCCTTTCGGGTTGGCGGAAGGGGTAAGTCTCCACCCTTTCGAAGACGGGTGTGACCGCGTTCAGATTGACTGTATGCCAAAGCCCCTCGGTCTCTGTAGTCGCAAAGGCCTCCTCTGTGTTAAGGGGGTTAAGGGTACAAGAAGTCACCCGGTGGAGGGTGAGGATGCGCTCCCAGGATTGGCCCAAATTGATGGTTCGATATAACCCTCCTAGGTCATTGGAGGGGCCTCCCCACCCGCTAAAGACACCTACATACAAAGTATTCCCGGAGGGATCGCTGGGATCGACTGTGATGTCCTTGGTCCAATAAAGCATCCCCGGATCGCTCCGATCCTCCCAACTGGATCCCTGATTGCTACTGACAAAGAATCCCGAGCTGGCGGTGAATCCACTACTGGTACGCCGTCCTGAATAAGTGCAGAGCACTGTACCATCCCCAAGCACCTGGATATTGAAGGGATGTCCCTCGGTACGAGGCGGAGTGGTTGTTTTGGTCCAGATAGATCCACCCGTGGCATTGATATCATGCGTGACATAGATTCCACCCTCCGAACTGTGGACCACACTGGCATAGACACGTGAGGGATGGGTCGGATCTGAGGCCAGCCAGACCACAGGATGGCCAAAATCATGATTCACCGTCCAGGTCTTCCCACTGTCCGTGGATTGGAGAACCCGTCCGGATCCCCCATTGATTCTTGAATCGGTCAGGTAAGTGCTTTGATACAGATCGTGGACCGAGGATGTGGCCAGGTAGAGCGTGCTTGATCCGGGAGGTTGAAGGCAATAATAAGCGGTATTCTCCGTGTGGCCAGTAAAATTGAATGACCAGGAATCTCCACCGTCCTCTGTGCGCGCGCCATTGATGTCGGTGTAGCAAGCAAATACATGGCTAATACCGGTCCAGTGGAGCCACCAGCAGGAGGTGTTTTCCAGTCCAACGCCATGGTAAGCCTTGCCCTTGGGGGTAGAGGCGCCAGCGGGATTCTCATCCGCGGGATTCACATAGGCCTGCCGCCAAGTGGTACCGCCATCAGTGGTCAGGTGCAGAAATCCATAATCGGTGAAGGCCGCACGGTTTTTATCGTTGGGAGCAACACAAAAACCGGTGGTGCCCGCGCCATAGGACCACTGACGGTCCCCTTTGTAGCCAGCCCAACCTGTGAAGACATTTGCATTACTGTCCACATCCAGGACAGCATCCCAGACCTCGCCTCCGTCCGTGGTTTTAAAGACCATCGGATTTTCATCGCATGTCTGTCCCGAGACATAAGCCGTGGCGATGTCATTTATAGCCATTCCCACAAAGGCCAGTCCACATTCCTCATTCGATGGAAGGCCGTTCGTTTTCAGCTGCCAGGCGGACTGCCCCCAATCGAGCCCATACACATCCTGCTGTGAGTAGAAAAAATCCTCGGGTTGAATCCCGCCATATACACTGTCAGCCACAAGGGCAAAGAGACGGATGATCCCATCTTGTTTGGCTCCCGCGAAGGAGGCGGTATGTTTTCCTTCAGGGATTCCAGATACATCCGCCATGACGAAGGAGTCCCCACCGTCATCTGAGACCAACAGCCCGGCATTGGTTCCCACGAAGATCCTATCACCATCGAATAAAGCACCACCGGTATGCAGGCCATCCCCCTCGCAATCACCCGTGAACCGCAAGTTGAAGGTGGTTCCTCCATCGTCCGAGAAGTAGAGATGACACCAATCGCTAAGCAGAAGGCGTGAAGTACCATTGGGATCGGCCAGGAGGGTGTAAGCCTCCGCACCGGTTGGATCCGAGGGAAGTGGAGACCAGCTTTCACCTCGATCCGTGCTACGTACCGGGGTTCGTGTGTCGCCACCCTCGATGGAGGTCAGATCAAGGCAGTACAAGATCAGGGGATTGCTGGTGAATTGTACACGGCTCTGACGTCCCCCTTGGATCTTCTGGAAGGGGAGGGTGGTCCACTCTTGTCCGAGGGTGGTGGTATGGAACATCTCGCTCATGTCGCAGGCGGTGAAGAGTTCATCTGGGGAATGGGGGCTGAAGCTGGGCGCGAAGAGAGCGCCACCACCTCCTGGTCCCACGGAAACCCACATCTGGGGTATCTCCGCTGGGGAGGACTTAATGTAGAAGAGAGTGGCCAGAGTGACAGCGATGAATGAGGTGCGCGAAATCCAAGGCATGGCGTGCTCCTCGATGACAAGAGTTTTTGTTTGCGGTCAGTCTGTCCATTCCTCCCCGATGCCATACACCTGTACCGCGTTGTTATTGAGTATACCGGCGGCGATCCTGGTTAGCGAAGACTCCTCACGGACACAACGCGTACAACAGGTCCGCAGGGCTTCAGCCAATATCTCGCGTGTAAAAAGGGAGGAGCCCACGGCCATTTCGATGCTGGTGGAATCCTGCGAGCACATGATCTTGTGGGTGGGGACATAATTAAGCCATGTATGAAGGGAATCATGCAGGAAGCGTGGATTGAGAACTGGCTGCCAGCAGGTGTCGATGTAGATGTTGGCGGCATGCTTGGCCAAATTACCGGCCTCGTTGATAAAAGGCCAGCAATGAAGCATTACTATCTTCATCTGGGGATAACGTTTGGCCAGTGACTCCAGGGGCAGGGGAGAGGACTCACGCAGATTGTGAGTGCCCACATGTATCTGGTGCGGCCAATGGCGCTCATGGGCCTGTTTACAGCACTCATCTACCACCCAATCCTCAAAAATTTTCGTCTGTTCGGGGGTCAGGTCACCCCGCCAGGTCACCTTGGAGTCTGATTGGGGATCAAACCGTAAAGAACGGGAATAAGCCTGGGCCTGCTTGATGCCAGTGCCCCCATCCTTTTGTGCGAGATCAAAGAGACGTCCCAAGAAATCCCGCCAGCTGGAGGCATCGGTTGGGTCAACGCCCACCTTTCCGGCGAGCTCATCCCGGACGGGGGAATCCTTGGCCCATAAATTAAGCAAGGGATCGATCCTCATGATGGTATGGGTGAACTCCAACTCCTTGCCGGAGAGGCCCGAATCGGATTGACGGAAATAGAAGACGGGATGGACGGGACGGATCAGCTCGCTCAAGGAGGCCTTGGTCATGACGGTCTGGTACCAGTAAAAGAGGGATTTGTACTCAGCGGCGATGGACACATCGGCGCGTTTCCAATCTTCCAGTTCCAGGGTTCCGATATCCCGGCCATGAAGAAAGAAGATCCCATTCCGGATGCACTGGAAAGCGCCGGAGGATTGTTGGCGTTCCAAATGAGGGAGGACCGCCTGAAAGGCTTTGTAGGGATCCTGGTTCCACCAGGAATCAAAGTCAGTGGCGCCTGCCTGCTTCGCCGCTGTATTGACATCGAAGCCCGTGGCGGCGATCCAACCTCCCAGGTAGGGGTCCAAGACCAGGTCCCAGATCCCGGTCCGCCGGGTAGGGATGGCTCCCGCCTCGGTGTCGGCGCGGAATCCCTCGGGTGACATCCCGATCGAGTTGATGCTCCCCCAATGCTCATGGGCGCAGAAGGCTGGGATATTTTTTATATCAAGTGTGGGGGTTTCATCCGTTTGCCCCTGGGCTGGTTCCGAGGTCAAGGCCGCAGCCATCGCTATTCCCCCCGCCGCATGAAAGATGAAATCCCGCCGGTCGACATGTGACATATAGGTTTCTCCCCTACCACAGGATGGGCAATGCAGAATCTTCCTATATTAACTCAGTCTGAATCCGCATTGACACCTTTTTATACCCCCAGTTAACCTACTCCCCAGGGGATGTGTTTTACTTGTTTCCGTGAAAGCTCAATCCGTCAGGGAGGTATGAAATGCGCGGTCATGGACTATTCAGGTTGTCTCTTCTTGCCATTTCTCTTGGAGTGAGCTTGGCTGCTCAGGGGTACCCACCCACTCCCAATGACATTTTCAGTTTCGCGGCCAACTGGAGAGAAACAGGCTACTCGACAACCCAGTTGCTCGAACTCCTGGAAGGAGATCTACTTACAGCCACCCCAACGCCCACTTTCATCAAAACCCCGACACGCACTGCTACGCGCACATCAACACCGACTCCCACATCCACGGCGACCCCGGTGACCGGTCCAGTGATTAATACTGTCTCTCCGGGCGTAGTCGATGTCGGCGGCACGGTCACCATTACAGGGACTGGCTTTGGGAATGGAACCCATGTGGTCGATGTGGGGGGAACCCAAGTCACCGGTGCTGGTAATGACACCCGGGTGACCTTCACGATGCCCACTGTGGCCGGGATGAACTATGATATCCACTGCGTCGAAATCCGTGTGATTACCGCCACCAATGGAACCAGCACGGCGGGAGGATTGGTCTATCCCTCGCGGGTTGACCAGACTGATAACGCTTCTCTCCTTGTAGAGGATGCGCGGTATATCCAGACCACCCGCCGTTTCGAACTGGATGTGGCCATCAAGAACCAGAAGGTTGTCAACGGCAAGCCCTACGCCATGTGCTCTCCAGTGGCCATCCTATATGGCGTGCTGACATATCCCTCCGGCCGGGATGTTGGCACTGATAATGATTCGCGCAACTCCTTCATTTCCGGCTATCCCAGTTATGACTACCGGACTGTGGCGCCAGCTGTGAGCTCGCCCGCTCATCGGCTCGAAACCGGTGAAACAACCGCTACAAAGACCTGGATTATGGCGGCGGATGATGAAACCACCCATGCCTTCAGCATGGCGGTCATAGCCTCGCAAATGGCCCGTCCCCTCGCCGCTCATGCCGCGGATATCTACACCACCGAATATGAACCCCGCCCATATGGCTTGGGCTTTGACCCCAACACCAACCTGCTGCATGTCAGTGGGGAGGAGGAGGGCTGGTTGTATGGTGTCGATGTGACCAAGGTGGAAGAGATAGTGGCGGCCATTATCAATCCGGGGAAAGGCCCTTCCTATGTCGATGTCAGCCCAGCGGGATCAGATCCTGGTAATGCCAATGGCCGGATCTGGTTCTCAATGACAAGACCTGATCTAGCCAGTTCGGAGAATGTGATTGGTGCGTTTGATGCGAAGGAATTTGTCGGTTCTACTTCAATCGTGAATATTCCCCAGACGTATGTGGAGGTAGGATCCATCACATTCGAAAAACCCAGGGGTATCGCTTATGATTCCGCTGCGAAGGTGCTCTATGTGGCGGAGGAGAACACGGTGACGGGCATTCTCTTGGGCTCGAAACTCTCGGGATTCCAGCTTTCAGGAATTTTCAATGATATCCAAGGTTTGGCTGTCGATCCGGGTACAGGAGCGCTCTTCGCGGTAAATCATGGAACCAGCAAAGTGACTTGTATCCGGGGGCTATGGTCTTCCACGGACCTCGATGATTGTCAGGTAGTGGAATTTGGCGGCCCGGGAAGCGCAGTGGGCAAGTTTACTGATCCGCGTGGTATCGAGGTGGATGAGAAAGGTCTCGTTTTCGTCGTGGACCGTGGCAATGACCGGGTACAAGTCCTCGATGGCCGCGCTGATGCGTTGGATTGGCTGATGATGTTTGGGGGCCACCAAGAAGCCGTCTCGGTGAAAGGGTGTACTGGCGTCAACTCGATCTGTCCCCAAGCCCCCGCGGATGGGTTCAACGATCCTGGCGATGTGGAGTCCACCGGCTACAAGACAGTGTGGGTGAGTGATTCCTCGAATTGGCGTGTGGTTCAATGGGAGCATGATACTTACAAGGACCAACTGTTTCCCTATGCCAAGTCGGGGGACCAACTGATTCACTCGAATCAGTGAAAGCAGGTAACCTCATCTCCCCAACCCTCTTCTCCCAATCGCACACACCTGTGCGATACAAGAGGGGGAGGGGGGAGCCATTTATCCCCTCGCTCTGTGGGAGAGGGGATCGAGGGGCGAGGTTCGGTTTCTCCTAAACCTCGGTCCTTGGCGCGGCCAGCGCATCGCCCAGCAGGTTGAAGGATAGCACCGAGAGGACAATCGCTACCGAGGGGAAGACCGCCTGCCACCAGGCGAACTGGATGCGGGTATATCCATCCAAGATCATGTTGCCCCAGGAGGGATCGGGCGGTTGGATTCCGAGACCCAGAAAAGACAGGGCTGCTTCCGCGATGATCGCGGTCGCCAGGCCAAGTGTCGTTACCACCACGATGGTGGGCAACAGGTTGGGTAGGAGATGACGGAGCATGATCCGCAAGGGTGAGAGCCCCAGCCCACGGGCTGCCTCGATGAACTCCCGTTCCCGCCAGGAGAGAACCTCACCCCGCACAATACGCGCGACACTCACCCAGCCGGTCAATCCAATTGCCAAGTAGACATTTTCGGGACGGTTTCCCAAGGCAAACTGGATCGCCAGCACCAAGAGCAGGTAAGGGAACGCCCAGACCACATTCACCAGCCACATCACCGCCGTATCCACCCAGCCCCGCAGATATCCGGAGATCATTCCCAACAGGACGCCTATGCTGACCGACAAACCTTGAGCGACAATCCCTACTGTCAGAGATACGCGGGCTCCATAGAGTACCCGTGAATAGATGTCTCTTCCCAAGCGGTCGGTCCCCATCCAATAAGTCCAATTAGGAGGGAGATCGCGTGAAGAAAGGTTCTGTTTACAGGGATCGTTGTGGGCTAACCAGGGAGCGAAAACGGCCACTAGCACCAGCAAGATTACAAACAGGAGACCGAGAAAGGCAAAGGGGTTGGAACCCAAGGCTTGCGGCAATACATCCCACCAGTGTTTCTGATGAGAAGAGGATTGTTGGGATGTGGACATGTCTTTGCTGTTTGCGTAGCCCTTCCAGGCTGCTAATCTCCCACTTCCGCGATGATAAACATGAAATCTTGGAGCGGTAAGTGGTCCCTCTTGTTGCCCCTGCCCATTCTTCTCTTGGCGGGGACAGTGGGATTCCATCATATCGAGGGTTGGCGCTGGATTGACTGTTTTTACATGACTGTCACCACCGTCTCTACTGTTGGATATGGATGGATCACCGAGCCCGGAGATGTTGGCAAGTTGTTTGCCACGGCCTTGATCCTCCTGGGGGTGGGATCCTTCTCCTTCATGATCACAATGGGGATACAAAACCTCTTGGAACGCACGGCCAAACTGGACAAAGCCGCCGCAAGGAGAGCCCGGAAGATGAAGAACCATTACATTATTTGTGGCGCTGGACGTGTGGGTAAGGAAATGGCGTGTAGACTCCAGGGCCTTGGGAAATCATTCCTGTTGATCGAGCACAATCCCTCCGTGATTGAAGAATTGCGAGCTGAGGGGTTGCCCTATTTGGCCGGTGATGCGACCCAGGAGAATGTACTGGCGGATGCAAGTATTCCCAATGCCGCGGGTTTGGCGTGTGTCATGGCCAGTGATGCCGAGAATGTTTTCACCTGCCTGGTGGCGCGTGAGATGAATCCCGGTCTATTCATTGTTGCCAGAACTTCAGTGGACTCCTCGATCTCCAAACTCCTCAAGGCTGGCGCCAACAAGGTGATCAATCCTTTCACTACCACCGCCGTCCATCTGGCTAACACCCTGGTCCGGCCTACAGTCGTGAATTTTATCGAGGTGGCCACCAACGAGAAGATGCTGGATCTGCAGATGGAGGAGATTCTGATTCCCCAAGCATCAGTCCTGGAGGGTAAACCACTCTCGCAATCCGGGATCCGTCAAAAAGAAAATGTGATTGTTGTCGCTATTCAAAAAGCGCCTGGAAAGATGCTCTTTAATCCTCAACCCAACGAGGTTATCGTGGCTGGCGATGTCCTGATCACGTTAGGTTCTACAGAGTCTTTACGCGCGTTGGTTAGGCGTGTGAACCCACGGTGATCTTCTCTCCCTACCTACCATCCCCCCTTGCGAGAGAGGGTCAAGGTTGGAGAGGAGAGGCGGGAGAGATCAAGCGTCCCCGCCTTCCTCCAGGCAGAATCCTGGCACCGACTTCATGTGTTCTTCTTCAGGATAGGACCCGATCGATTTGGTCTGGGTACAGTGCTCCTCGAGCTCATTGAGAGCCAGTTTGACACGCTCCTCCTCGGTGTGACCCTCGAACTCGATGAAGAAGAGATATTCCCATTTCTCACTCTTGGTGGGGCGCGAGTCGATGTGAGTCAGATTGATGTTGTGACTCCGGAAGGGTTCGAGAGCGGAAAGCAGAGAGCCGGGGCGGTTCCGGATCTGGACAATCATCGAGGTCTTATCGCGTCCAGTGGGTGCCTCGGAGTCATAACCCATGATGACAAAACGGGTGGTGTTATGGGAACGGTCCTCGATGTTCGGGAAGAGGATCGGGACATCATAGATCTTGCTGGCCAATTCGGCGGCGATGGCGGCCGTACCTGGCTCCTTGGAGGCGCGCTCGGCGCCGAGCGCGGTGTTGCCGACCTCGATGTATTCCGCGTTGTGGTAGTGCCGGTCCAACCATTCACGGCATTGTCCGAAGGCCTGGCCATGGGTATAGATCCGCTTGATTTCCTCTGGCGCTGACTTGGAGAGGAATTGGTGGTGAATGTCTAGATGTGTCTCGGCGTAGATGCGCAGATCCGAGCGTTTGAAGTTGTCGATGGTTTCCGCGACCACACCGTGAGTGGAGTTACGGATAGGGACAACCCCATAACGGCACTCCCCTTTTTCCACGGAACGGAAGACATCACTGATGATGGGCTGAGGGTGGAAAATCGCTGAGTTTCCAAAACGCTTGATCGCCGCTGTATGAGTGAAACTGCCGGGTGAGCCAAAGTAGCTGATATTGAGGGTGGCCTCCAGGGAACGGCACGCGGAGATGATCTCCCGGAACACCAGCGGTACCGCTTGGTTGGGGAAAGAGCCCTTGCTTTCCTGGGTCAGGCGCTCGTAGATGTCCCTCTCACGGCGTGGGATAAAAGGCCGTACCGAGGGATTCTCACGCTTGAGATGTCCTACTTCCTGGACAACTTCAGCACGGCGGTTGAGGAGAGACAGAATCTCCCGGTCAACCGTATCGATCCGGTCTCTGAGGGCATTCAGTTGATCTGTTGGTGGAGATTTTTCGGGTGGATTCAAGCGTCTCGCTCCGGCCTAGATGGATCAGTGGTAATAATCGCTGATAGTCTCATCAAACTCGCCGGGCAGTCTACGCTTTCCAGAGAGAAGATCCTCAAGCATGGCTTCCATCTCCTCTACAGAGATATCTTCTGGCTCCATGAGGAGAGTCCGCTCCACGAGTTCTTCACGTTGGGAGGGGTCGATTACCCCCAAAGCAACCAACTGGTTCAAATATCCACGCACCTCTGGAGAGAGGTGGAATTCCTCGAGATTGATGAAAAACCGTTCACTATACGAGCCCGGTCCACCTGGTAGAGGGAAGTCCAGGCGTTGTTGGATTTTATCGACGATACTCAAGGCGGTATGGATCTCGTTCGGATTGTGCCCTTGTTCGACCAAAGTTTCCACCAGATCGTCCCGGTCCCCTGGTTCGAGCCCATCTTCCATCGACTTTCTGAGAAAGAGGCTGACCATTTCCAAGACTCGAGCGGTCATGCGTTCCCCCTAACAGTAGATTCCCATACAAACAGTATATCTGATATTCTAGGCAAGGTCAAAACTCATTCCAGGCAATCTCCGAACCATACCTCTCATTTCGAGTAGGAGCAAGCGTTCTGATAATTTCCCAACTGGCAAGTCCAAATCAGCCGCCAGGCGGTCGATATGGGCTTGTCCGGCCTCCAGCCGTAAGACAATCCGTTGGTCATTGGGATCATCCAGTTTTTCACGGACCTTCTTCTTGTCCTCCTTGAGGGGGTAGAGTCGAGCTCCCACCGGGGCGCCTTCAGGGTTTACCACCTTTTTTTCCTCCGGGGGAGCTGGCAGCCTGTCTGGGGGAGAGGTGTGGAAATGAGGCGAAGGAATTGACCGGGGAGTGACAGACGAAAGCAAGTGTCCTCGTAGTTCTACAAGAATATCACCCGCATTCCTGACCAACTTGGCGCCATCCTGGATCAGACGTAAAGGCCCCTCAGAGGCTACTTCATTGACCCTTCCGGGCAAGGCGAAGACCTCACGGTTTTGCTCGAGAGCGAGCTGGGCGGTGATTAGAGCCCCGCTTTTGGCGGGTGCTTGGACCACCAGAACTCCCAGCGAACTGCCGGAAACCAGCCGGTTTCTCGGTGGGAAGCAACGTGGGATGGCTTGCACCGCATGAGTGTATTCGGTCAATGCCGCGCCATGTTGGACAATCTCGTCGAGTAAATCCTTGTGTTCCGGGGGATAAACCGAGCCGAAGCCGCACGGCAGAAATGCGATGGTACGGCCGCCGGAGGAGAGTGCCCCGGAGTGTGCGGCGCTATCGATTCCACGCGCCAGGCCACTGACAACGGTGATCCCTTCGGCGGCGAGCTGTCCCGCGATCTCACGTGTCATCCTCAAACCATATGAATCACACCGGCGTGTGCCCACAATCGCCACCGCGTTCTGATCGGAGGGAAGTACCTCTCCACGCATGAACAGAAGCATTGGTGGTGTGGGAATCTCATGTAGCAAGGGCGGGTAACGGGGATCTTCTTGAGTCAGGAGTGTGACTCCATGCGCATGGAGAAACTCGAGTTCTTGGACAACCTCACTTTCCCGTTTCCCTTGGGCTGTCTCCAGGAGAGACGCAGCTACGGTCCGTGATAACCGTGGAACTTGGAGTAGATCGGATTCTTTCCGCGCGAGCACCTGCGCGGGAGTTCCGAAGGCCTTGATCAAGGTGTGGAAATTGGCGGGGCCGACTCCGGGGGTGAGAGCTAGCCGGAGCCAATCGGCGGCTGTGTTTGTATCGAGCATGGAAGATAGTAGGACTGTTGTTAGGGATGTGGCAATAGTTTTTTTT
>CAYRBI010000069.1:16264-28197 GCA_964422415.1 uncultured bacterium
TCCAGGCGGTGATGAAGGGATCGACTGGCGGGTGAGCACGGACATGGCTGGGTGCCATCCGTGCATATACCGATCGGGTTTCATGCCCACCGCCAGGATTAAGGATCACTAGGCGTAATGGAGCCGTCCCGCTTATTGGTTCCACCAATTCTCCACGCCCCCGGACACGCGCCGGCCCGCCCACCAGACTGTAAGGCACATCCGATCCTACCGCGAGAGCCTTGGGCATGAGGTGTCTTTCTCCCACCTTTAGAACCCGGCCGAGGTAACGGATTAAAGCCGCTGCATCGGAGGTGCCTCCCCCTAAACCCGCTCCAACTGGGATCCGTTTGGTGAGTGACATGGAGACTCCCAGTCCGGTTCCTTCCAATACTTGCCGGGCAGCCTTGATCAAATGATTGTTTATATCGGTGGGTAGATCCGGCCAGTTGCACGTCAACCCATATTGGCCTGAGGCGTTGATGGTCAGATCGATCTCATCGAAGAAATCCACCGAGACATTGACCGCGTCAATGTTGTGGTATCCATCCGGACGCCGGTCGAGGACATCGATGAACAAATTGACCTTGGCTGGCGCCAGGAGGCGCACCGGTTGGTCAACCGGATAAAGGGATACCACTTCCGCTGGCATCAGCCCCGCCACTCAGATCTCATCATCAGTCTCCGTGGAGCTGCCAAACTCCTTCGGATTCAGGTTCAGCCGGTCAAGCTTTTCCTGAAGATTCTTGCGGTGCATCCCCAAGGACTCCGCGGTGCGTGTGACATTCCCCCGGTTATGTTTAAGGCACATCCCGAAGAAACGCTTTTCGAACTCATCCAGAACCCGCTGCTTGGCCTCTTTGTAAGTGATGGTTTCATCCTCCAGCCAGGCATCCATCGCCGCGGGAGGTGTGGGGGTCTCGGGAGCCGGTGTGAGGTTTGTTCCCACTTGCCCCAACAATTCCGGGGCATCCAGCACTACCGCACGTTCGACCACATTGCGTAGCTCCCGGACATTCCCCGGCCACTCATATTTCATCATCCGGTCAAATATTCCCGGTGGCACATGGAAGTTCTTGAGGTCCTTGCCGTGTTGTTTTAGGAAGTGTGCGGTGAGAAGAGGGATGTCCATGGGGTGATGGCGCAGCGGGGGAACCTGAATTGGGACAACATTCAAACGGAAATACAGATCCTCACGGAAGGCACCCTGTTTGACGGCCTCTTCGAGATTGCGATTGGTGGCCGCCACAATACGGACATCCACATGCTTCGAACCACGTCCCCCCACGGGTTCGATGGTTTGCTCCTGAAGGACACGCAGGATCTTGCCTTGGAGGTTCTGGCTCATGTCGCCAATCTCATCCAGGAAGAGGGTTCCACGATCGGCGAGTTCGAAGCTTCCCACACGGTTTTGCACCGCTCCGGTGAATGAACCTTTCACATGCCCGAAAAGGGTGCTCTCCAGAAGTTCGGAGGGGATGGCGATACAGTTGATGGGAACAAAGTTATTGTTGGCGCGCGGTGAGAGATTATGAATAGCGCGTGCCACGAGCTCCTTGCCGCTACCGCTCTCCCCCAGAATCAGGGCGGTCGCACCGCTGCGCGCCACCTTCTCCACGAGCGAGAGGAGGGTGCGCATGGGGGTTGAGTCACCGACCAATCCACATTCGCCCGGTCCCACTGAAAGCTCGCTACGCAGGTAAAGATTCTCGAGGACCAATCGCTTACGGTCTAGTGCGCGGCGGATTGCCTTGAGTATGTCTTCCTGGTTATAGGGTTTGACCAGAAAGTCTACTGCCCCTTCCTGCATGGCTTTTACGGCCACCTGGACAGTTCCATGGGCGGACAGAAAGATGACTGGCAAAGAGGGATTGATCTTCAAGATCCGTTCGAGCAATTCATCGCCCGAAAGGTTGGGCATCCGCAGATCGGAGATCACGCAATCAATGGAGGCGGAGGACAGGATATCGAGTGCTACCTGTCCGTCCTCGGCGGTCTCGGTCTCATATCCACCCGCCTCGAGCTGTAGGCTGAGGACCTTCCGTAGGCGGGGTTCATCATCGACGATCAGGATCTTGGGCATGGTTCAGCTGTTCTGGTCGGAAACCCGTATCTTGTATTCTCGTAGCTTCTCCTGCAAGTGCCTGCGCGAGATCCCGGCGACCAGCGAGGAGCGTGTCACGTTGTAATCATTTGCGGCCAGCAGAGAGAGAAAATAGTTCTTCTCGAAGGAGGCCTTGGCCTGTTTGTAAGGGAGTTGTTCCACCTCCTCGATTCCGGTTTGCCATCCGGTTTCCTGGAGGAGTTCACGGGGCAGATCGGAACGGTCAATGGTGCGCCCATCCTTGGTGATCACTAACCGTTCGATCAGGTTCTGAAGTTCACGCACATTTCCCGGCCAACGGTAGTTACGCATGGCTTCCAGCGCAGTGGGGGTGAAACCCGCCAATGTCCGTCCCATACGCCGCATACCCTGCGCCAGGAAGTGGTTGATTAAAAGTGGAAAATCTTCCTTGCGGTCACGCAGAGGGGGGATATGAATGGGGAAGGTGGCGAGGCGGTAGAATAGGTCTTCACGGAACCGTCCCATTTCCTGCTCGATCTTAAGGTCGCGGTTGGTGGCGGCAATGACACGCATATCGGTGTGGCGGAAATTGACTCCTCCCACGCGCCGTACCTCTCCGGTTTCAAGGATCCGGAGGAGCTTGACCTGGAGATCCATGGGCAGTTCTCCGATCTCATCCAGGAAGAGGGTGCTTTGATTGGCCTTCTCCACCAAACCCATCTTGGCCGCGTAGGCGCTGGTGAAGGCCCCTTTCTCGTGGCCGAACAGCTCACTTTCGATGAGGTCGCGCGGGAAAGCGCCACAGTTGATGGTGACCATGGCGTGCTCAGCGCGCTTGGAATTCTGATGGATAGCACGTGCTACCAGTTCTTTGCCGGTGCCACTTTCCCCCGTGATGAGGACTGTCGCATCGGTGGCGGCCACTTGGGCGATGGCCTTGCCCAGGGACTGCATGGCGGGAGTCGCGCCGATCAATTGGCCAGGACCAAGTTGGTGCGCCAACTGTTCAGAAAGAGTCCGCTTCTCCTTGCGCAGGCGGTTCAGCTCGATGGCATTTCCGATGATCCGCACCAAGTCATCGTTGTCGAATGGCTTGATGACATAGTCAAAGGCACCCGCGCGCATCACTTCCTGCGCGAGCTGAACATTGCCATAGGCGGTCATCACCACCACGATCAGTTCGGGATCCCGCCTCTTGGCCTCGCGTAGAAAGGCCAAGCCATCCATCTGGGGCATACGGACATCGGTGACCACGCACTCATAGGTGCGCTGGTTGATATTCTCCAAGGCATCAACCCCGTTATGGGTGATGTCCACCTGGTAACCCTCATCACGTAGTATGCGTGAGAGGATCCGGCACAGATTTTCCTCATCATCAACAAGAAGAAGATTTCCGCCACTCATGGTGTGGCCGGAGATTGAGACAACTTGGCCTTTTCGGCAAGAAGTCCTATGTGTCTGGCCTTCTCCTTCTCGATCATTTCCCGGTAATAGTTCTCCAGTTCAGCCATCCGGTGTGCGTAACCCGACAGCAAAGCGACCCGGGGAGTGGATTCCTCCGATGGGTAAGTGATCCATGCCTTATTCCAACGGTTCTGTAATCCATCCGGGAACCACAGGGTTTTGGTAGCTGCGGCCATGGTGACCGTTATGGCCAACACTCCCAGAACCATCCAGATCTTGCTCAACATGCTGATAATCTTCCTGTCATTAATGCCTATCTTCGTTCCAGTTCTACTGTAGGTCCACAAGTACTACCCGGTGGTGCTGACGGAGAGTGACAAAAATGCGTCCATCAGGCGCGTTGTCAATCCCGGTGGGACTTCCGGCTACAGTTTTCTTGACGGTGACCTCTCCTTGATTGTTGAAGGCGAAGACCTGATTGTGCTCGGGATCGGTAACCAACAGCCGGTGTCCGATGAAGTCCCAGCACACATGCATTTCGTTAGTGGTACCGCCTGTTGGCTCTGTCGGAATCTTCCATTCCCGCAGGTAACGTCCACGGCCATCAAAGAAAACGATACGCTGGTTGCGCGCATCGGTTACCGCCAGACCCAGAGGGGTGACCTCCAGATCGACTGGTTCGGACAGCTTCTGTTGGTCGCTTCCAAAATTGCCGAACTCAGAGGTTTTCTTACCTTCGGGTGTATAGACTTGAATGAGCTTGCGGCCAGTATCAGCGATGTAGACCAACTTAGCAGCCAGCTCCGGACTCACCGTCAAGATGAGATTATCCTTCTCTGCCTGCCCAATGGGGACACGTCCCACTGCAATACCTCTGGGGCCAAAAGCTCCCTCGGTGGGGAAGAGCTGGCTCAGCTCACCGGTTGTACTGAATACCTGGACTCGTCCATTCCAGGTGTCCATCACATACAGATGTCCGGTCTCGTTATCAATCTGTAGATCATTCGGCTCCTTAAAGAAGGCTGGTTCTTCACCCTGTTCGCCCAGAGTCCAGAGGAAGTTGGCTTGCGGATCGAAGGATTGGATCCGGTGATTCTGTGTATCCGCCACATAGCACTGACCGCTGTCGGCGATAGAGATAGCGCGGGGTTCACGATATTGCCCGGGACCGAAGCCCTCCGCTCCACGCAACAAGGGCAGTCCCTGATCTTTGACAAAATAGCTGGCCTCCTTGGTGGAAGCTGTCACAGCCCCGGCCTGCAGACGGTAAGAGGGATCCACCGCGTAGATGGTGACTCCGGGGGCCTTGATCTGGGACTCAAAGACAGGCCGGAAGAGGTCTGGCCACTCGTTGAACTTAGCGAGCCCCTTCCCGCCGCCCATGGCGTAAAGAGAACGTTCGATGGGACCCACGATTACATAACGGATCTCTTCTTTCTTTAGCAGGTCACGTACTTTCTCACGGTTGGTGGAGGTATAGAGTAGACGGCAATCATCAATGCGTGGTTCGGGGCTGTTACCCCGTTCACGGCTGTGGTGAACCCAGCCGATCAGGGTGGGCAGACCCGTATGCGTTGAGAACCGGGACCGCTCATCCCGGTAGGATTCTCCTGCCGCCTCAGCGACGACCGGCACACCATTGATATTCGCGCGTAGCCAATCGATTCCGGCCGCGACATCCGGCTCCCTAACCCGCAGGAAATTCAATCCATCCACCGTTTTGACGCCAGCGATTTGACGGGTTCGACCCTCAAGTCCATCCGCGTGTGAGAAGATATAGGGAGCCGCCATGGGGAAGAGCGCACCAAGCACCAATGCCGCTATGAGCAAAGGATAGCCCAAGACATAACGGCATGTCCGGCTCAAGATCCGGAAGGGACGGGCATCCAGTGATACCCGTGGTGTCCACCAGTTTGCCAGTAACCAGCCGCAACCGATGGAGAAACAGAGCCACGCCTGCAAATGGAATTTGAAAATGGTGTTCCAACGGTGTGTCGGCGGAGCCCAGCCCTCGATGATATAAACCACCTCGCAGCCCGCCACAATCGCTAACCCCAACGCCAGAACCAGTCCCCCTAAGCGTTCCCGGAAGGAAGTTCCACGGCGGATCAGGAAGGGGATCAAAAGGAGCAACAGGAAGAAGACGAATCCACCCGTGACATAGGCGATGTCGCCATCAAGATACTTCCAATAAGGAATATCATTGCTCTTGGCGGGTGGGGTGTGGACCCAAGTGGGATCGAAGGCCGGCCGCGCCAGTTCACGCATACACAAAGTTCCCCAAAGAGAAACCACTCCCGCCAAGACGATCCAAACCACCGCTTTGAATCCAGCCCAGCGTGTCGAGGCGGTCCAGCGCCAATAGAGCATCACTAGACCGGTCAGGATGATGAGTAGGAATACACCAAAGATCTGTATCAACTCATCCGGAGTGGTCCATCCAGAACCAGCCAAATGCATCCAGCCAATTCCTTTCACACGATCCGGCGTGGTGAAGGACTGATGGAAGGGGTAGAAAAATACCCGGCTGAGCACAACCGCCATGACAACGGGAAGGATGACCTCCGCCAGGAAGCCCATCTTCCACCAGGCCAACTTGTTCAGGCGGTGCCCCCATAATCTCATCCGGACAATAGCGCGTCCCAGTCCCCAGCTAGTGGCGGCGGTGAAGTTGCGCCGTTCAGACAGGTACAGAAGGAGAACTCCAGCGGCAAAGAAACCCACCAGCCCGGGGTAATCCCAGGTGTTCGTGATTGAGACCACTCCTAAAAGCAGACCGATCGTTAGCACATGCAGTGCGGTGTTAACCGGTCCGCCGGTCTCATTATGCGCCGCGTGGAAATCCCCGATGCTCTTCAGCTTCCATTGTTCGCTGCGTCGGATGCAGTAGGCTAGAATAAGAGAGAGGGTCAGCATCCCCACCGGCATAATCAACAGGTGTGCATGGAGATCCGCGAAGGTGGCGCTCCAAGCCGGGAACTCGCAGGCCACCGAACTCTTGATGATCCGGCTCAATTTCCAGAAATAGGCATCAAATCCAAAAAGGGTATTCAGTTTTTCCTCTTGGGCTTGCTTGAGATAGTCCGAATCCCAAGTAGCCAGAAAGGCAATCCACACCTTGCCAAAAACCAAGGGGAACAGGCTGAAAGCAGCTTTCAACTGCTCCCAGGCATCAGCGAAGTAGCCTGAGAGGCCATCATGCGGCACATACCCCTCGCGGAATTCTTTCGGGTCGGCGGGTCCTCCCGCCAGGTGTAATCCACTCGCCAGGTTCACCGCGATCTGGATGAAGGATTTCACACTGCCTGCCATGGTGGCGAGAAATGCGGCGATCAAGGCCGGCAGGGATCTGCCCACCAGGTTGAAGACAATCCCGAAAATCAAGATAAAAGTGAGCGCGGGCCAAGTTCCCGCCGCAAGGTTGTAGGCATACTCGGGAGGAACCCCCAACCAACGCCCATACAATCCCACCATGAGGTGGCCATAGTAGTAGTAATTGGCGGGTGTCCCCGCGAACCAGGGATCCGCCGCCGGGAAGGTGTTATTCTTGTAGGCGGCATTCACGAAGGAGGCGTCCATCGCCTTCTCACCCCAGTTGATATCGGGGTTGGAGATACGGATACCCATGAAGAAGGAGAAGGCCAGGAAAAAGAGGATTTCCGAGGTGATGACCAACCGCCAGTGTTCCTTTAAAAAGGTGGCCATCTGGCGGCTCACACGTTGGAAGCAAAGTGCGGATACCATCAGACCGATGATCAGGACCAGTGTTGTGGCCCAAGCCGCGTTCTGCCACCAGCCCACGCTCGCGCCCAGCCAGGTACCATAGGTGATGAGCACCAGGCTCAGCATCTTCGAGGCGAAGACACCCCGGTCCATGCAGCTGCGGAACAGGCAGAAGGTCATCGGCCAGAAGAGCCAGCCCATCAATACCAACATTCCCAACCATGCCAGCATGGCGTGATTGGCATGGGGAGCGTTCAACGAACGGGTCTCATCGGCGGTGAGGATCTGTTCCTTGGTCAGGTTGTCGATCCAGGCGGGTGGATCGGAGAAACGCGCGTAAATCTCATCGGCTTTGAGCTTATCCACTTGTTCGAAGATATGGACGGTCGGATGGTCATAGAGCGAGAGAGACTCATCCGCGAGCTCGAAATGGATGGGAATCCCCAGCACACTGACCGGGTGCGAGAAGGTCTTCACCAGGCGCAGACCAAGGTTCCCAGCGAATAGAGACTTCACCATCCGGACCCGGTTGGGGGAGGTCTCCGGAGACTGGAGGAACGCCCCATAATTACGTTTCGAGGAGAAGCAGTAGTAATCCGTCCAAGCCATCGCTTTCGCGATCTCGCGCATATTTCCCGGTTCATCGGAGTGGACTGGGTTGGTGCCGCGGTGCTGGTAACGGCCAGCGATGCGTCCATCCCAGGGAACACTGTCATCCCATGTCTCGGTGACAATCTTCTTTCCCTCCGGGACATTCTTGTCAAACCATTTTGAACAAACGGTCCAGACGTGATCGTCACGGTAGATTCCGGAAAAGGCGAAGGCGTATAGTGCTGACCAAACTACCGCCGCCAGGGCCAATCCCCCTGCCGCATAGTGCCATCTCCAGACCAATTCCTGGTGGTGGAACCATCTTTTCCGCATGATGGCATAGGCCATGATGGCCAATGCCGCGCCCCACAGGCAATAAAAGGGAACCTGTGGGATCAGGTAACGGGGGAACTTGGTGTGGAATAACATGGTGGTGACGAAGTTTGGCGCCATCCACAACCATACAATCCATTCCTTCCAGGTGGGCCGGTAAATCGGCATCCCGAAGCCATAAAAAAGGCCTAAGAGGCATAGGAGCCCGAGCGGAATCCCCATTCCGTAGTACAGCAGGTTCTTCCATTGATAAACAAAAGGTGTGGTGTGGTTGTACTGACGGGTCCAGGGGACTCCGCCGCCATTCACGGCCATGTTCCGTTGTTCATCCACATCCTTCCAATGACGCGAGCCACCCACGGTCAGGCGGTTCTCGAAGGGACGGTGAGAATCCGGGTGGAGCAGTGGCGCGAAATGAAAACCGAATGGGGCGGTATAGGGATTGAGGCGGTCACCAAAGTCCGCCAATTGTTCCATGCGTTTGCTTTGTGGTTTGCCCACGGGGGGTGTGCGTAGATCCAGATGAACGAAGGAAAGCTCAGGTATCTTCGTGTCCGTAGGGTAACCCTTGTCAAGGCGGTAGTTGAGAAAAGCGAAAGGTTGCCCCACAAAGGCCGAGACCCAATTCAGTCCGAAAGAGAAACAGGCCAAGATGAGTAGGTGGACTACAAATCCCACGGTACGTGGTTTCCACCAGGCCGACTTGGGACGGTGCGCCCAGAACACAAAGGCCATGGCTCCGGCCCAGGGGATGAAGAGCAGGATGGCGCCGAATTTGGTGGCTAGTCCCAGCCCCGCGAAGATAGCCGCGGCACTGGCAGCGCGCCAACGGCCACACCAGGTGGTGGCATCCACCAGCACTAGTAGTGAGTACACCGAGGCGGTGGTGAAGAAAGCCAGAATGACATCGAAGGTATAGAAGTGACAGAGTTGGATGTGCAGAACGGTAAAGGTCAAGAAGATGGCCGACAGCAAGCCCACCCGCCGGTTCCAAATCCGTGCTCCGATCCGGTAGAGATAGAGAATCGTCAGAGTTCCCGCGAGGCCCGAGAGTGGACGTCCCAGGAAAGCCCAGGATCCATAATGCCAGTTATACGCACGTGGCGGTGCTCCCTCAGCCGGAAGGAAGAGAACATTGGCCAGCCAGTGCAGGATCGTGTAGATGACGAGAAAGCCCAACACCTCACAGGCAAACCGCCAGCGGGTGGGGCGTGGTTCCTTCCGGATCCATCCGCGTAAGACCAAAAGCACCCAGCGGACAAGGAAGAGGAGGAGTAAACCCTCGAACAGGAGCCACTGGACCTCCTTGGCGCGATAGGTATTCCCCAGCCAGGAGATGAGGATCAGGACATAATAGGGCAGGGAGCCATAATTGAAGGAATCGATATTGAGCCCACTGTCCTTATCGAGGAACCTTCGTTTGGCGGCGCGCAGCTGGTAGTCAATGGTGGACTCACCCGGTTCGTGGGGGACCACATCCCAGCGCAGACCGCCAGCTTTGCTGTAGACACTGCGCTCATCAGGATGGATATAGTTGGCCTGTTCATCGTGAGGTCCATCAGGCCGGCGGTCGTATCCCCAGTCATAGCCTGAGATGCGCAGATAACCTCCTACAAACAGGCACAACAACAGACCAGTCAAGCAGACAATTCGGTTCGTTTTCATGGGAGTATGTGTGGTGACAGTGTAGACGGAAAACGGCCTCTTGGGGGAGAGGTGTGCGTCTTGCCGTCCCATAATCCTTCAACCGCTCCCCTAAACCGTCTATCCTACTCTCTGGGGGATTTGAGAGTCACTCATTCATGGAGTTCCTGAGTGGCGCTCTTCCGCATGATACTCATTTCCGAGGTTTAAGGATGGACATACTTGATAAACTGGCTCCCTTGGAGCTTCGTCACGATGAATTAGAGCAACAGCTGGGAAGCTCGGAGGTTCTCTCCAATCCCAAAAAGATCCAGGAGATTGGGAAGGCCCTGGCCGAGCTGAAGGAGATTGTCTCGGTCGGACGGGAACTGCGGAGCGTGACTAATCAGTTGCAGGAGGCGCGTGAGTTGTTGGAGTCTGGCGATCCCGGTATGCGTGAACTGGCCGAACAGGAGATCCCGATTCTATCCGAACGGGAGGAATCTTTACTGGAGAGCCTCCGTCTCCTTCTGGTTCCCAAGGATCCCGATGATGAGAAGAACACGATCGTCGAAATCCGTAGCGGTACCGGAGGAGATGAGGCCGCGCTTTTCGCGGGCGATCTTTTCCGGATGTATTCCCGGTATTCCGAGCAACGTGGTTGGAAGATTGAGATTGTAGATGAACACCCCAGCGAAGCGGGTGGATTCAAGGAAATCATCTTCGAGATCGAGGGCGATGGAGTTTACAGCCGGATGAAGTTCGAGGGCGGAGTCCATCGTGTTCAGCGTATCCCGGAGACCGAGAGCCAGGGACGGATCCACACTTCTGCTGCCACCGTGGCCGTGCTCCCGGAGGCTGAGGAGGTCGATGTGGAGATAGCCGCGGGTGATATCCGGGTCGACCGGTTCTGTTCCAGCGGTCCGGGCGGCCAGAGTGTGAACACCACCTACAGCGCCATCCGCGTGACGCATATCCCCTCTGGGGTGGTGGTCAGCTGCCAGGATGAGAAATCCCAGATCAAGAACCTGGAAAAGGCAATGAAGGTTCTCCGCTCACGTCTGCTGGATAAAAAGCGGGCCGATGAGGATGGCAAGCGCGGTGATAAACGCCGTGCTATGGTGGGTACTGGAGACCGGAGCGAACGGATCAGAACTTACAACTACCCGCAAACCCGTATCACCGATCACCGGATCAACTTCACCACCCATGGGATGCGGGCGGTGCTTGATGGCGGCCTCGATACCCTCATCGATCCTCTGATCACTGAGGACCGTCTGGCGCGGATGAAGACCATGTGACCGGACCTGTATGTTGTTCACGCTTTAGCGTGTCCTTGTACGTTGTTCACGCTTCAGCGTGCTGGTCAACCACCCAGCCCTCATGTGAAACTACACACGCTAAAGCGCGAACAACATACAAGTTGTCCCCCGCGTGCAACTCCACACCAAGCTGATATGCTTGCATTCCCATGGTACGGATACTTCAACATAAGCTGACTGAAACCGACCTATACCCACCGGTCAGAGACTTTCTCGTGCGTAATGGGTATACCGTCCATGGGGAGGTGCATGACTGCGATGTGACCGCGGTAAAGGGGGAGGAACTCATCGTCATTGAGTTGAAACTCCGCCTTAACATCGAACTCCTCGCTCAGGCGGTGGAGCGTCAACGGATCACTGAATCAGTCTATGTGGCCGTGCCCCGGACCGAGATGAACCGTTGGCAAAGCCGCTGGACACGCATCAAACATCTACTCCGGAGGCTTGAGACCGGGTTGATCCTGGTCTCGCCCGATCCCAGTTCACCCTTCATCGAGATTCTCTTTCACCCGCTTCCCGCCCAACGCCGTAAGACCAAGAAACTGGGGCGTGCTATTCTGCAAGAGATCCAGGCGCGTTCGGTGGATGTGAATCTCGGTGGCAGCAGCCGTAGTCCCATCATGACCGCCTACAAGGAGAATGCCCTGCAAATCGCGGTTTGCCTGGCTGTGTCAGGCCCGCTCACACCGAAGGACCTGCGTGCCATGGGAACTGGCTCCAAGACCACCTCGATCTTGTACAACAACTTCTTCAACTGGTTCGAACGGGTGGACCGGGGAGTTTATGATCTGAGTCTCAAGGGGCGGGATGCCCTGATCAAATATCCGGAGATTGTGGATTGTCACCGCCAAAGACTGAAAGAGAGGCTGGAAGATGAATAGCCGTCACACCCT
>CAYRBI010000070.1:0-15360 GCA_964422415.1 uncultured bacterium
GGAGACACCGCAACCCACTAGCACGGCGACCAACACTCCTTCACCCACGGAAACACCGCAACCCACCAGCACGGTGACTAACACTCCTTCACCCACAGAGACCCCGCAACCCACTAGCACGGCGACCAACACTCCTTCACCCACGGAAACACCCACTGACACTGTGACTGTGATACCCACCAACACCGAAACCCCCTTGCCCACAGCCACGGATTCACTCACTCCGACCTCGACCGAAACCACGCCCCCCTCTCCAACTCAAACCGGAACGCCTTCGGCGAGTGCCACTCCAACTGACACGGAGACACCACAACCCACCGCAACCTCTACGCCCTCGGAGACTCTCACACTGACTCCACCACCCACATGGACAGAAACACCAACCGCGACCTGGACCGAAACGCAGGTGCCGCCTACCAGTACGGCCACTGAGACCGGAACCCCAGTCCCAACCGAATCCGCAACACCTACACTCTCGGAAACAACGACGGCAACTTATACCGGAACAGCCACAGAAGAGCCCACATCTACACTAACAGAAACTCTCGTGGAGACTGCCACACAGACCCCCACACAATCTCCGGCTGACACGAATACCGAGACTGCCACACCAACTGCCTCGGTGACTTCGACCCAAATACCCTCAGAAACACCGGCTGACACGGTAACTTCGACACAGACTTCTTCTCCCACGGAAACAGATACGGATACACCTCTTCCGACCGCTACCGAGACTCTCACTACCACTGAAACAGTAACAAATACTCCAGAAGCTACCTCGACCTACACACCCGAGCCGACCGTTACTCCCAGCCCTTCAGCAACCAGTACAGATACGACACTCGCGACAGAGACCCCCACGGAATCAACTACCCCCAGTGGAACCACCACCAGAACAGAGACTGTTCCACCGACAGAAACGGAGACCCCTGCCGCAACGAGCTCACCGACACTGACTCTGACATCCACGGCCACATTGACCGATACGGAAACCCCGGTCTCAACAGCCACTATCACGCACACACCGGAAAATACCGCGACTCCCACGGAGACGAACAATTACGATGTGGAACCGGACAATGAGATCAACTCAGGAGACCTGACACTGATCCTGGGGATGGTGGACGATGCCACTGATGAGGAAAAGGCTCCGTTGATCTTCGATTTCTCGCGGTTTTGGAAAACAGGGTTGTCGAAGAAACTCAGACCATAGGCCAGGTTTGGGGATGACATTTCCCCCCACCCCCACCCTCCCCCACAAGGGAGGAGGGAGATTTGCATGTTGTTCACGCTTTAGCGTGTTTTCTCTCCCTCCCCCCTTGTGGGGGAGGGTGGGGGTGGGGGGTCTGAAGCACCAGAGGAAAGTTGGGGTAGATCAAAACAATCAGACGAAAAATGGTCTGCCACTGATCTACTGACTCATGAGTTCCCACTTTCGCGGGAATGAGAGAACAGGTGTAATCCCACGGAAACCGTCATTCCCGCGAAGGCGGGAATCCATGGTGCCTACAGAACAAAGAGTTTTTCAACAGTCTGCTAGTAAGTGATCTCCACCTCTCCTGAAGGAAAGGGAGGAAGACTCACTGATAAAGTGCGTGTCTCCGCATCCCACTTGTATCCCGGTCCCCCAGCACCATTCATTTCTGTCAAGGTATTTCCGTGATACTTGACCCGGGTAGGTGAGGCTGAGTTGTGAAGAATCCAGCTAACATTGTGCCGGTCAACTGGCTCACAGAAAAGCAAGACTCGTCTCTCTCCCATATCCGCCGAGAGCGGGATAGAAACACCCTGGTCGACCAGAGTGAACTCGCGGGCATGGGGCTCGCCATAAACATGGAACTCAAGTGGTTCTTGCTTAAGATCCTCTCCGAAATAGGGATTCCCCTCCATCGGAATAATGCTGCCCTCCCGTACAAAAACAGGAATGCTTCCGAGGGGATGATGAACATCCAGTATCGCCAGACCCGCGTAGACCTGACCATCCCAGAAATCGACCCATCTTCCTTCGGGGAGGTAGATCTTCCGGTCCCCTTCCACATTCATTACCGGGGCGACAATCAGGTCTGGACCGCAGAAGAACTGATCTATCGCTTCGACAGCCAAGGGATCATCCGGGAACTCAAGAACCATCGGACGGACCATCGGGATGAACTCTGTCCGATAGAGATCCATCGCTGAATGGAGATAGGGCAGCAAACGCATCCGCCACTGCATGAGATGCCGGTAGATGCCGAGCACATATTCTTCCTTAAAGTTCCAGGGCTCTCCCCCACTGTCGCCACAAGTCCAGATATGGAGCTGTGGACAGAACACCCCATAAGCGATCCATCGCAAATAGATAATCGCGGATTGCTCCCCCGCATATCCCCCCAGGTTCTGTGAAAGAACTCCCAGCCCGGATAATGCACTCGATTGGAGGCTGATCAGGGTCTGGCGCATCCCCTCAAAGGTACAGGCGGGATCCCCTTGCATAACTCCACTAATCGCCTGTACACCAGTCCAACCCGCACGGCCAATCAGATAGAAATCCCTGCCATGTTTCTCTTTCAGGACATCATGGACGGCCTGTTTGTAAATCATGTTATATTGCTGCCCGTAAGACCGTCCGGTTCCACCACGCCAGTAGAGCGCATCCATCTGCTCATCTGACTCACCAAAGTCCGCGAAGAATCCACTGATGCCCAGATCGACAATCTCCCGCAGCTTTCCCTTCCACCACTCGGCCGCATCGGGATTCGTGAAATCGAGAAAGTGGTGATTATACTGCCCCATCAAGAGGAGATCCGGGTTGGAGGCCCGCCGGACCAGCCAATCGCGTTCACGTAGAAACTCCAGATACTTGCTCTTGCACCCGATGAATGGTCCGACAATGAAGATGGTGCGGCTGCCACCTTCTGTCCTCATGCGCCGGATCGATTCGGCTGGATCGGCATAGTTGTCTGGAGCGAAGGCTCCATAGGACTCATAGTGCATGAAATACCCTGAGGGCGAATGAGAGTCCTTACGCAGCCAGGCCCAGCATTCATCCAGCACCATCCCATTGGGGATGTGATGCTTGCGGAACATTTCGATGTACTCATCGACCTTGCGGTCATCCCATACCCGTTCTTTGTGGTTGCTTGCGCATGCCAGCAAGGGTTCTTGTCCCCAGCGCGGAGGGGTGTACGGAGCGCCGGTCAGGCGGACCAGGCGTTGAATAATTTCCTTCAATGAGCTGCCCGGAATGATTGTCAGACGGATGCCAGAGGACTCGGTCTCAATATGATAACAACCCTGCCCACCGGCCTGCCCCTCACCTGTGAAATCGAAGGTTACCCGGGTCGAGGCGGAGACCAGAATTCCATACCCATCGGTCGTGAGAACAAAGGGAATCGGACAGTAGGAGTGTTTCCAGCCAGGAGGATCAATCCAATTCTTGTTCCACCAATCCGAGGACTCGCAGACAATCCGGCGTCCCGTGTGGTCTAGTGAAGCGAACTGCTCACCCAGGCCATAGAAACGGGTTCCAGCCCGGGCACGAAGGGTAACCCTTGCGCGCCCCTCCTCGCGGCTGATCCAGATATCTTTAATATTCACCTGAGTCTGTGTGGGGTGGTGAGTGATGACTCCTGAGTTGGGCGAGGGATTCATTCCCACATGGAATCCTTGAACCTCGAACTCCTGGGCAAAGAGCGGAGGCTCCCCGTAGTCCCAATGATAGCGATCGGGGCAGCTCGCCAGGACATCGGGATAGAGCATCCATTCGATCGCCAGGATATCCTTGATGGGACAGGAAATGCTTCCCCCCATTGCGATGCTTTCGTGGTTCTTCATGCCCGCAAAGGCGATTGGTTCCATTTTTTCTTCAATCATTTCGATCGGAGTCTTACCACGTGGGGCCGAGTGGCTGGAAGATGTATGAGGTTGTGTCGATAATGTGTTCATGGTCAGTAGAGATTATATATGCTAACATATACACTCCTTTACCCAACGAGTCAAGGACCTTTATTGAAATCTTGTCATGGCAAACGCTGCAGAAGAGTGGGAGATCATTGGAAATTCCTTTGTTTTGAAAAAGAGCACATACTACCTATTGCATCTCTGTGCCCATCAAATGATTCTGGGCTGTTCATTGAGCCGCAAGTGGATATATAATCCCCTTGACATGACTTCGAAACGATTATCCGATCCCATCCTGAAAGGAGGCGCCCTCTCGTGAATCTCTCCGGCGGGAAGGATCTTAAATATCAACGCATCATCGGCGAGTTAAAACGACAGATTGTCGAGGGTACTCTGAAACCACACAGCAAAGTCCCCTCCACAAAACAATTGCAGGAGATCTACGGAGTCAGTTCCATCACGGCGATCCGTGCCCTGCGCGACCTTACCACTGAAGGTGTCATCTATCAGAAACCGGGTGTGGGCTCATTTGTCACCGACCGGGGCCCCGGACTGGTGGGTGGCGAAACAGGTGGGCCGCATCCAGACTCGGTGCAAACCCGTCTGATCGGTTTGGTCTTCTCGCAAATCCTGGATTCATTCTACCCCGAGGTCATCGATGGCATCGAGGAAACCCTGAATCCGGATGGTTATCATCTGATTCTCAAGCAGACCAAGGATGATATGCGGACCGAATTCCATCATCTTGACAGCCTGATGAAGGAAGGGGTCGCGGGCATCATCCTGGCGTGTTCGGCGGATGATGTCTTCGCACAGAATGTGAAGTACATCCGGGACTCGGCCAAGTGTCCCTTTGTGGTGATCGACAGTTATCTGGAGAACATGGACATTGATGGCGTAGTCGCGGATGAGGTCGGCGGCGCAGCTCTGGCGGTCAAGTATCTCGCTTCCTTGGGACACAAGCGCATCGCCCACATCTCGGGGAAGATGGGGGATCCCACTGCAGTCGCGCAGCTCAAGGGTTATCAAATGGCGATGACCGAATTGGGTTTGCCGATCAGTCCCAAGTCCGTGCATGGCTTCGGATTGGCGCGGCGGGATGGGTATGAATCGATGCGTCATTTCCTGGAGATGGCGGAAGTACCCACAGCGGTCTTCTGCGCCTCAGACCGGAGCGCCGCCGGTGCTTATCAGGCCATCTACGAAGCCGGGCTCCGTGTGGGAACAGATATCTCGGTGGTGGGTTTTGGAGATGTCAATCTGACCACCCGGTTAACCCCACCACTCACCTCCATCCACCGGGATGGGAAACGGCTGGGGCGAGTGGCCGCCGAGCTGCTCCTGCACAAGATTGAAGCCTCGCGGGTGGATAGTGACGGCCGGATGGTTTTCCTGGAGACCAGCCTGGTTGAACGCAAATCCTGCGGACCACCGAAGGAAATCGTCGTAGAATAAACGTTGTATGGAGGTCACACTTCAGCGGGGGGGGTATCGGTTGACCCAACCGATACCCCCTGTCTCAATCTCCGTATCACTCACACGCTAAAGGGTAAACACTATACAAACACAGTTTCACAGTTGAGATTACACCTTTCCCCCATTTGGATAGACCTTCTTCAACAGAATCCCCATTACCGTAAATCCAACCACACAGGCCAAGGCCCACGCAAATGGCCACACCGATCTGCCTTGGAACCAGGTCACAACAGCCAACAACGCACCCATCAAACCCAGCACACCAGTTCCCCAAATGGCCAATAGTGCTCTGAGCGATTCGGTCTGAGGAGGGTTCGCCATCCGTTCACGGACATGCCGCCAACCCCGGCCAGGGGGACGGACACGGCGGTAGAATTCTTCCAGTTTGGAGATCTCGGTAGCCGGGGTTAGGAAAGTGACCACGAAGAAAACGACGGTGGTAACGAGCATGGGAAGAAGGAGTCTCTGCCCAAAGGTCTCCCAGCCTTTAAGCCCCTCCGCCGTGGCCCAGATACCATATCCCGGCAAGGATGCTAACAGGCTGTCCGGGGAGTTCCCTGCCATGACAAACTGGACATAGGCCCCGATGACAGGTGAAACGATATAAGCCGCGATCTCAGACCAGATATTAGTCCGCCACCACAACCACCGCACGAGATAAACCATCACCGCACCGGTCAAGAGCGGCGGAACAGTCAGCATGATCTCGGCCAGAGAACTGAACTGTAGACACAGCACTCCTCCGAAGACTGCAATGAAGAGACTCGCACACCGTGCCACCCATACCAACTGGCGTTGTTCCGCTTTGGGGTTGAGGTAGCGTTTATAAACATCATTGACCAGGTACGAACCACCCCAGTTCAGAAGCACGCTGACTGTCGACATGAAGGCCGCGAAGAGGGAAGCGACCATGAGTCCCAGCAGCCCCGCTGGCATGAGGTGTTTGATCATCGCCGGGAAAGCCTGCTCGGCCTCCGTGATGCCCGCTTCCTGATTGGTGGCACCAAGAACAAGAACCGAGGCCAATCCGGTGAGAAACCATGGCAACCCATTCAGAACATAGTAACACACTGAGTAGAAGACATAGGTGAGAGAGGCATCCCGCTCGCTCTTGCACGCCAGGACACGCTGTCCTTGGTGAGCGGCTGAGGCGGCCTGTGAAGCGCCATAGACAATGATCCATCCCAGAGCGAGAGGAAGAGTCAGAATCATTTCTCCGGAGGAACGGATAAACTCCTTTCCATTCGGAATAAAGTGCAGGTCAGAACCAGAGTACCCCTGAATCGCGGCCAATCCCTCACGCAATCCCGCTACCCCACCACAGGCCTTAATCGAAGCATAGGCCAGATAAAGGCTCCCCACCGTGGCAATCAGATACTGGAACATATCAGTCATCACCACCCCCCACATCCCAGAGGCCATGGAGTAAACAGCCACCACCCCAAGGAGCACAATGACCGACCACACCTGTTGCGTAGGATCAGTCAATCCCAGTACCGTAGCGATGATTTGTTGCATCCCCTTAGTGACCCATCCCATCGTCAGGGCGGCCACGAAGAGACCGAAGTAAAGTGCCAAGAAGGCGCGGAAGGGGCCAGGGGTGACTCCGCTATAGCGCAGCTCAATGAACTCGGCATCCGTGATGACCTGCGTCCGCCGTACCAGAGGGGCAAACACCGCCGCGGCCATCATGGCTCCGAACATGGGGAAAAGGAACAACCACCCCGCGCTTAACCCGGCCTCGCGTACATTTCCACAATGGAAGAGAGGCGTATCCGAAGCGAACATGGTGGCCACCATCGACCCCCCGGCCATCCACCAGGGCAATGCGCGTCCCGCTAGGAAGAACTCCTCGATGCTCTTTCCCGCGCGCCCAGAAAACATCAAGCCCACCATGATGGTAACCACAAAGTAACCGGCGATTACCGCCCAGTCCAAGAAAGCCACATCACACCTCCTCCATGGGAATTGCCGAACAGATACGACCCTGCGGAAACCTGGTCCCCGCCTTATTTAGCCCACCGCCCCGCTGGGACGTCTCCTTTCCCGCACCAAGGTTAGGAGAGGAGGAACGGAACGTGAGCCGGTCTCAGCGGGTTCTTAACAGCCCCCTCTCCTAATCGCACACACCCACGCGATTAGGAGAGGGGGATTGGGGTTGAAGATCGATGGATACATCAACTCTCGAACATGGCCGCTTTCAATACACGGATGGCCTCCACACAATCCGGGAAGCCCCATACATTGCGGCCCACGGTGGAACCCGCCGCGCCTGTTTTAACCACATCACGAGTCATGGCGGCGGCTTGCTCCAGGGTCTCACATTTCGGCCCGCCCGCTGTCACAACCGGCACCGGGGTCACTGAAACGATATCCCGGAAGGAGGCGATATCACCTGTATAGGGAACCTTGATCACATCCACGCCCATCTCCAGGCCAATCCGCACCGCATACGAGATATCCTCGGCGGAGTTGCTGATCCGGTTCTTTTCTCCCAGGATGAGCGGATAGATGTGCGACACGACAGGCAACCCGACGCGGTCCGCTTTGGTTACCATATCCGCCAGATGCTTGACCTGCATCGATTCGGTCGCGCCTTTAAGGCAGATCGAGACCGCGATCGCGTCCGCACCCATCGCGAGAATCTCCTCGACTTCTCCATGGGGGGCGAAGTAGTGGTCATCGGGGCGTACAGCCATCTGTTGGATAATGACAGGGACACGCCCCGCAAAGGGCAACATGAAACGTTTGGCGACTCCCCGTGACATCGTGATCGAGTTGGGAGCCCCCGCCACGATCCGCTCCAATGTCTGGGCCATATGCCGGAGACCATCCGGCAGATCGACCGGGTAGTTGATGAAGTGATCCACCGCCACGGCCAGAATCCGGCCCGAGGGGTGACTGAAGATCCGGTTCATCCGAGTCTTCTTTCCAAGGCAACTCATTGTGCTTTCTCCTTTGGAGTCCGGTACAAAGGACTCACGATTAGTACGCTTTCTACAGCATTTCTGTGGGCTTGAAGCCCAAAAGATCAATGGGAGTATTGTAGAGTGTCTGTCTGGCGATACTCAACGCCGATTCCAGCGAGTACTGCCCCCGACTGACTTTGCCAGCCAATACCTCCGCTAGGAGGCGGCGGATGAGCATCAACTTTCCATAGGCCCACTCGGCGCAGTAAGCATCCGAGAAGAAGCCAACCTGTTTGTTGACGGGTAGCATATCGAGCCGTTCCTCCATGACCCGCCGGATCACAGGTGGGAAGAAATTGTGCCACCAATACCCAGAGAGCGAGAAATTCGGTAGCTCGCGGCAGAGGGTAATCATGGACTGGTTAGCATGAGCGCTCGACAAGAAGCAATTGAAACGCAGTTTCGAGTGCCGGCTGATAATCTCTCCCACCTGGCTGATGGTGGTCTGCGACAAGCGGCTGGCGGTTTCGAAGGGAAGAGGTTCCGCGCCGAAACTGAACTGGAACACCACATGGCTGGCACTGGTCTCCATCTTGGAGAGAAAAGCCTCGTTGATATAGGAGGCATAGATGCTGCGCTCCCGTTCCCCGGCCTGGTCTCTCCGTTTCAGCGCCGCCTCCATTTGATCATCCGTGACTGGCATGAGATCCAGATCCGTGGAGATGTGGGTAGCGGTCGAGAGGATGTTCAACGCGGCCATGGTGTTGACATAGTGATCAACCGCCGCATGAACATCGGAAAGAGTACGGATGGTCTTTTCTGTCTGGGGACGGGCTCCGGCCCCAATGGGGGTGGCGGAGGAGGGAGTCTTCCCCCAACAGCGTTCGAGTTCATAAAGCGCTGTATCGTATTCACCCCACTGGCAGCGGGTGAAGAAAGCCCACTCGAGGGCATACTGCAGGATATCATCATCCTTGCCCTCCTCACGGCGGGCAATCTCGGTCCCAGTCCGCTTGATGTTGAGATTACGGAAGATCGAACGATGCCAATCCCGGTCATTGGCACGCTCACGGATGAGGTCATCGAGACGTTGCCAATTATCCTGAGTAATGGGCTCCTCCCAGCCATACAGGTCACGCAGAATGGTCCGCATGATCCAGTTCGTGCTGGTGTTGCTGACATACTTCAGATAAGGAATGGCCTCCTGGATACGCGCCTGGGCCTCTTCCTTACCCGGCCTGCCGGGGTATTCAGTCAACCGCTTGCCACTCGGACACCCAGCCGCATAGAGGTCGCTGATCGACATGTGGTAGAGCAGGATGTCATGTAACCCCTGCGCCCCCAGACTGCCCCCAATCAGGTGTGTGTGGGCATCGATGACGGGAATCTCTTGAAGCCCTTCAAGAAGGTTCTCGATAAGCGCGGCATGTTCCACCATGTTTTCCCTACCCTTTCCGTGGTCTTCACAAGTTATTTCCAACAACTTGGTGGCCTTTTCCCCCCACCCCCACCCTCCCCCGCAAGGGGGGAGGGAGTTGTATGTTGTTCACGCTTTAGCGTGCTTTTGCCCCCTCCCCCCTTGCGGGGGAGGGCCGGGGTGGGGGGGGGTGAATTCGTCTGAACTCAACAAGAACAGTGCTCAGATCAGCCCGCCCTGTTCTTTCAGGAACGCTTCAACACCCTCAAAATCGCGGATGCGTCCACCCGCGCCGATCTCCATGACCGAAAGCGCGCCACAGGCATTTGCAAAGCGGCAACAGTGTTTCAGATCCCACTGACGTGTCACACCCACGAGAAAACCGGCGAGAAAACTATCACCCGCTCCGGTGGTATCCACACAGGGGACCGTATAACCAGGGATCTCAATGAAATCCCGTGCATCCATTCCGAGACATCCTTCCGGTCCCAGCTTCACAACCACATGGCCGACACCTTTGTCAAGGAAGAACTTGGCGATCTCCACCGGATCGGACAAGGCCGCAATCCGCTGCGCCTCATCATATGAGGGCAGGAAGTAGTCGAGATACTCCAGGTACGGAGCAATGTTCTCATACCACCTTCCGGTCGCGTCGTAATCCGTGTCCATAGTCAGGATCTTGCCCAATTCCTTGCCCCGCTTGAGCAGACTGCGCAGATCCAGGGAGGTCAACTTGGAGACACCTGGAAAATGCCAGAGGTCACAGGCCTCCAACAGGTCCATGTCGATGTCACCGGCACCAAAGGCCTCCACACTCCCTGGGGCATAGAGGAAAGACCGTTCTCCGCGTGCGTCGGTTACGATCACCGAGGTGGTGGTGGAGACATTCGCCGACCGCCTTACTCCACGCAGATCAATTCCAGTCCCACTAATCGAATCGAGGATAAACTTGCCCTGCGGATCCTCGCCCAGTAGCCCGAAGATGGCCACCTCAGCCTTCAGACGGTCCATGACCACCGCGCAGGTCAAGGCGCAACCGCCGGTCTTCATGGTGACCGACTCGATGAAGTCAGCCACTCCCTTCTCCGGGATACGCCGGACCCCCTTGGCGATAATATCCGCCACCATTTGTCCCACACACGCAGCTTTCATAATGGGTCACTCACCTGATGACAGCATTAGTGCAGCGGACGGATCCGGATATTCCGGTACCAGCACTGGCTGCCATGATCCTGAAGACCGATATACCCCTTGCGGGGTTGAGCCGACATGGCCCTCTCGAACTTATGATCAGTACCATCCGGACGCTTGCCGGGTTCGGTCCACTCATCGAGATTGATACTATTGACCTTCTCGCCATTCAACACCACCGAGATCATGGGGCCATCGCAGGTAATCTCGATATGATTCCATTCACCCACCGGCTTCATCGCATTCTTGGTGGGTTTGGAGAGATCATAGATCGCACCGGTATCGACAAATCCAGCGGTGGTGGTGTCATCGATCGCCACCTCAATTCCATTGAAACCCACATCCTTCCCCGGCAGGGGTTCCAGAGGAAACGTCCGGATAAAAATTCCGCTATTGCACTTGGGGCTGATCTTGAAATCCAGCACCAGCACGAAATCCGACCAGAGGTTATTTGGCATCATCATATATCCCCCGCTGCCATGCGGGTTGATCGCGCCATCCTCCACCGGCACCAGGCTCGGTTTCCGGTCATTTGTCATCCACCCATCCAGGCTCTTGCCATCAAAAAGACTAATCCACTCTTCCGCCGGTTTTTCTTGAGAATAAGCTGTCTGCCCCTTGGTGAAGATACCCATCAAACACAAAACCAAGAGGGTCAGCAGCGTGAATTCGAGGATTCGTTTGGTCATTGTATCGCTCCTATGATAGATAATCTGCGTCAATTACACTGTGAAGACCTTTTCGTTTTGAGCATCCCAATGGAGCATCCGGCCTTGACGGTAGGACTCGACCGCCATCTTGATGGCCACCATGGTGGCCGCACCCAACTCGGCATTGCAGGCCAAGGGTTTCCCTTCGCGGATCGCATCCAGGAAGACACCTTTTAGATCCTTACGTTCGCGATTGGCAATGCGGACCTCGTCCTTACCCTCATTTTTGGCCTTGAATTCCTCTCCAAAATCGCCATTGGGATGGAGGACGATACCTTTGTCAAAATCCATTGTCCCATATTTTCCATAGATTCTGTCTGGAATTCCGGCGTCATTGGTCAGGGTGCTGCCCAGGAACAGGGAGAACTCAGAGGCATAATCCGCCGTCATCAAAAAGGTATCGGGGATGTCCCGTCCATCCTTCTCGATATACAAGCCGCCCACCGCCGAAACCCGCTTGGGATACTCTCCATTGGGACCGGTGATGGCTAACAGCAGTGGCGCCAGTTTGTGGTACAGCAGGTCGGTGGCGACACCGCCGTTATAGGGCCAGTATTTACGGAAACGGAAGTAGTGCTCGGGATTCCAGGGAATCTTGGGAGCCAATCCCCACTCATATCCTAGCCACATGTCCCAATCGATGTAGTCATCTCCGGTCTTGTCTGGACCAGCGGTGGCATCGACCTGCTGATGCTGGTTGAAAAGACAGACCCGTGCATTGCGGTTGTAGGTGCCATGAGCCCAGGTCACCTTTCCGATTCTTCCAGCTTGGATGGCTTCATTCGCGAGCCAGAAGGAGTCATCAGTGGTGGCTTGCGGTCCGACCTCAAGGATCTTGCCGGTCCGCTTGACCGCCTCGCGGACAGCCAACGCCTGTTCGATGGTGTGAGTCATCGGCTTTTCGACATAGACATGCTTGCCAGCCTCCATCGCGTCGATGGAGATCTTGGCATGCCAATGGTCGGGAGTGGCGATCAGGACCGCATCAATGTCTTTACGCTCCAGGAGTTTCCGGTAGTCCAGATATCCCTCGCCTTTACAGACCTCCTGTGCATTTTTCATCCGGCGGGTATAGACGTCACATACTGCCACAGTGGCGATGTTATCTTTCTCGGCACGGCTGACCAATTCTCCCAAATGGCCGGATCCCATACCCCCGACCCCGATGACACCGAAGACGATTTTATCGTTGGGACTGGCATAAGCAGCCCGTTTGAGACTCGCCAGACTCACGGCGCCCGCAGCCAAAGCGGAACTCTTGAGGAAGCTACGCCGTGTCAATCCTAAATTCTCCATTGTTCATGACTCCTTATTGCGGGAATGATCACCACCAGAACCGCTCTATCAGCGATTTCAATGTATGGCGTATATATACACGTATAAACCCTTCAAATCAAGTCCCATGTGGGCGTATTCCTGGATTTTTTGAAAACACTGGAGTAGTTGCTTCTGTCCAGAACCTTGTCTACGCTTCCCTTCAAGGGGAGGTTTCCCCTTATTTTTCAATGTATTTCTGCTGGTGAGGAGGCAAACATGTCCGCAGGGATCAAGGTGATGGCTCTTCTTTTAGTCTGTCTAGGGGTTAACAAGTGCATGGGGGAGGAGATATATAATGTGCCCCAGGAAGGCTCCTTCCGTCCCCCTGTCCTCACTTGCTGGTTCTGGCATGACCTCGAGTTTGAACCCGATGGTTACAAAAAGTATGTGGACTCTATTGTGCCAGTGTGGAAACCGGAGATCTTCACCGCCAGTATGCGTGTAAACCAGAAAGAAGTCACCGATCAGGATGTGATCGAACAAATGCATAAAGCGACAGAATATGCTCGCAATAAAGGGGTGGGTGTGGCCTGGGACTTGGATGTACGCATGGCCCGTAAGGCCTTCCAATCCGCTCATCCCGATGAGATGCAGGAGATGCTGTGTATCCGTGAAGCGGAGATTGACTCAGCGGGTCAGGCCGCCATTTCGGTTACCAGCCAGGACTTGAACGATCACTATACTGGCCGGACCACCCACTATATTCCCCTCGGCAGCCGTCTGGTCCGTGCTTATCTCTACCAGCGGACCCCAGAGGGGATCCAACCAACCACAATGCGGGAAATTGCCCCAGAGGAAGTCAATGTCACAGTCAACACGGCAAACCAGATCACTGTGGAATTGAAACCACAACGGGATGCCAAGGGAGCCACTTTCTGTGTACTCGTGGCTTTTTCCCACTTCGCCGCGGATGTTTTCGGCCCACACCTCCTGGAGTTCCAACGCTCGATCCTCCAAAAGTATGCCGGGATGGGACTGGCGGGAGCCTGCAAGGATGAATGGGGATTCCCGCCCTGCTTCGATGGCTGTCCCAAGAAGAATGACTATTGGTATTCCGAGCCCATGCGGACGGCTTACCAAGCCCATACCGGCGGAAGGGACCTACTCAGTGATATTCCTCTCATGACTTATGGCGAGGTGGGACATGAAAGCGAACGGCTGGCTGCGATCAATTTCTTCAACGAACTGGTCCGGCAGCGTAACACAGAGATCGAAGTGGACTTTTTCAAAGCGGTCAAGGAGATCCTCGGCAAGGATGCCCTGGTGGCGACTCACCCCACCTGGTACCCCTTCCCGGGTGTTCAGGAGTTCAAAAAGAATGGACTCGATTGGTGGGATGTCCCACGTAATATCGCCCAGACCGATGAGGTCACTCCCTTCTGTGTCAGAACCGCCTTGGCAAAGAAGTGGAATAGCCCGGTTTGTGTCAACATGTACTACAACCCGGAACCGGTCAATTATCACCGTGAGATGTGGACCACGGCATTGATCGGCGGACGGATCAACCACCATCCCCCCTATCCGCTGCCGGATGCGGCCACCTTTGTCAAAGCTCAAGCCGACATGATGGATGCCTCTTTTACCCTTGGAGAAATGCGTGTCCGTCTATTGAATTACATCTCTCCCACTCCGTTGGATTGCCCGGTGGCGGTGGTCTTTGGAGAAGCGTGTGCTTTGAATTGGGCAGGCCCAGCCTATGCCGATGTGGGGATGGGGCTGACCGATGCCCTCTGGCAGGCGGGCTATCCAGCGGACCTGATCCCCACCTATGAGATTGAGAATGGTTCAATGCAAGTGGATCCAGAGGGCTATGTCCGCTATGGGAAACAACGCTACTCCGCCGTGGTCCTGTATCACCCGGAGATGAGCAAGCCCTGTGTGAGAGAGTTTTTCTGGAAAGCCGATGAGGCCAAGAAGACCGCGCTCTACCGGGTCGGCAAATGGTCCGTGGATTTTAAGGGGAAGGATATCGAGGTGGGAGCCAAGTTCCCCCTGCGGATGCAGTTGTTCCCAGACACGGCGGAAGCGGTGCCTGTCATCACCGCCAAACTCCAGAAGGAGGGAGTGGCTCTTCAGACTCCCGCCACGGAACAGCTGAATGGTTTTGGTTATACCAGCACCCTTCCCCCCAGGCATGGGATCAACCATCTACTGGATGGCACCCGTGTCATCATCGCGGGCGAACAGAGTACCTCTGGCGATCCGGTCCAGGAGACGCTCGATATCGCCGGACACAAGGTCTATATCAACGCACTGGGAGTCGCCGGAATCCGTCTGCGCGAGGATGGCAGCCTGGAGGCCCTCGCCGCGGGTGGACTCACACGGTTTTCAGGGGGGGGAGTTGAGATCCAGTTGGATCAGCCCACCAATCTGGCGCTGTGGCGGAAAGCCGATGGATCGTTCCAGGGGGTAACCCCTGAGGATCCAGGGAAACTGCCAGAGGCGCTACTGAAGGTGACGA
>CAYRBI010000070.1:15460-28111 GCA_964422415.1 uncultured bacterium
CGAAGAGACCGCTTTCTCCATCACCTCGTCCGCTCAAGGAGGCCGCGAAGCCATCTCTGGAAAAAGTCCTGAATCCCAAGGCTCTGGATCTATTTGGCGGAATCACTCCGGATGCCCCGGTGCTGGTGATTCTAGCGGCGGGCAAGGGCACCCGGTTCGGACAGAATCCCAAGTGCATCCAACCAGTGCATGGGGTGCCACTGGCCTGCCATTCGATCAACGCCTTCCGCCGTTGCAGCACCACACCAGTCATCTGCCTGACCGGCTACCGCTACCAGGAGGTTTCCACCGCACTGGGAGAGAGCAATATCTATGTCCACTCGGCCGATCCCACGGGAGGAACCGCCTTCGCCACCTTCGAGGCCTTTGGGGTTCCGGGATTACTGGATAAAGACCCGTTACTCATCATCACCATGGGAGACCGTATCGTACCCTCCTCGATTTTCCGCCGCCTGTGGGAAACACACCTGACCGGAGGACAGGAGGCGGATCTGACCTTCCTGACCGCGATCTACCAACCACCCAAGAACCATGGTAAGGGGCGGGTTCTACGCGATGAAAACCGGAAAGTCATACGAATCATCGAGGAGCGCGACATCAGCCTGGAAAAGGCTCCGGCGGCACGGCAGGCGCTTTTGAATCTCACTGAAGGCAACTGTCCCTTGTATGCCATCCGGGCATGCGCCCTGTACCGCTATTTGGCGGAACTGACCAACGCGAACGCTCAAGGACAGTATTATCTGACCGATCTTATCGAAGCAGTCAGCCGGGATGGTGGAGTCATCCGGACAGTGACCACAACCGTCTCAGACCCGGAGTATGACCTCCTCTGTAGCGATGTCACCCAGCCGATGGATCTGGCCTTACTGGAGGGCATCTTGTCTTCCTCGCGTGACTTGTTGTCTCCCGAGGAGCTGGAGGTGGAACGCGTGGCGGGCGCTATCCTGGCGGATCATCCCACCGGACAGATTCAATCCATCGCACGCCAACTGGGAGAGCTGCTTGAGACGGTCTCGCGGGAGAATCTGGCCTTTGATCCCAGCCATCCCGTGGGCATCGGCATCTCCGGAGGGCGGTTGCGTATCGCCTTCATGCACCCTGATATGACCCGCTTCTATGGCCCCGCTTGGCAGATCCCCATCGGGGCGGGTGATCAAGCAGGCGAAGAACAGATTGTGGTGCTGGCGCAAGGCACACAGGACCGCCGGATCCATCTCTACCCATTGAACCCGAAGTACCGTGAAAGCATCAACTTCATCGCCTCCGACAATGAGGCCATGTATCCCGGCGAGGAGGTCTCCGATCTCCTTTCCTACGAGGAGTTTGGCACCCGGATGAGCGAGAGCCTGCTCCTCTCGCTCGGGTATTTCAGCGATGAGGAGCTCGAGGCGCGGCGTGCGAAAGGCCAACCGCTTCCGCCCTCCTCACGATGGGTTGGCAGCAACATGCGCCGCCCCTTCGCTCTGGTGGGTAACGCAATCGCTTCCCTACGGACACTTCGCACGGGTAACCTCGGCGCGCGAGTCCAGGAGTGCCTGGGCCGGGAAAATTTTTTCGGATTAAGGTTGGTCTCGGCAGGCAACATACCCCAGGGCGGATTCGCCAGTTCCTCAGCCGTGACAGTGGCCACCAAGAATGCCATCAATAGCTTGTTTGAAATCGGTATTCCCGCGGATCTGTTGGTTCATCTGGCCTGCCAGGCCGAATACGGAACAGGGGTCCGGGCGGGTTCTCTAGATCAGGCGACTGAACAAAAAGGACACACGAATCAAGGAACACTGATCTCCTCCAATCCACGCGACAACTACCGGATCATCGGCACCTATCCAGTACCCTCAGAACGGTTCCAGATCATCTTCCCATACAGTGTGGAGCGGGACCGGTATGCTTGGCGTTGGTCATGGGGGGTCTATGGCGAGGTGACGGGCTCTGGCCCACTCACCACCTCCGAAATGCGAAAGGTGACCGGCAAGGCCGCGGAGATCTGCGCCATCCTGACACATTTGCCACTCGATACGGATTTTTTCAAGATAATCGAGGATGACCTATTTTCCGATGGTAAGTTGGAACCAGCCAGCCATTCCTGGATCCGGTCGACTCTCCTCCAGATACCACTGCTGGTGAGACAATCCGATCTGAAGAAGCAGTTGGAGGCCAACCGAGATTGGTATGTGAGGCAGCTCCTGGAGACAAGCCCGCTCGATCCTGATTCCGCCGGGATCAAAACCGAAGCCACTTTCGCCGGCCTCTTGGCTGGATGGCGCGACCCGCTGCTACGCCGGACCACCGCCTCCGGCCACGTGGTCCAGGAAGAAGGTGTTCCCCTACGGGCCATGCTGGCCTATCTCTTTGGCGAAGTGGCCAAGAACTTTCATCTCATCCACCATCCCGATGAATGGATTAAGTCTGTCACCTGGTCACAACGCGGCGACCGGTGTGTGGATATCGATCCCGGCCGCTTGCCCTCGCGTGGTGAACTGGAGGGAAAGTTTTCCTGGGAGGAGGGAGTGGAGGGACCGGCGCTCATGGAGCGTTGGTTGGATCGGTTCAGCGCGGTTCCCTTCGATTACAACCAGGGGCTTGATGATGATTCACTCGCGGCGGAAGACCCGCTCGAGTTCCACCAGCTGATGGGATCAAACTTCTTCCGTGGATTAGCCCTGATTGATCTGGCCGAGGCCATGCTCAAACGCGCCTATGGCTGGGACGCAGTGGCTGTACGCACCAACGCGGCTGGACAAGGAGACTTTTTTCAAGTGCATGTAGACCGGAGCAAGGCCAATCCAGACGATGTGAAGCAGTTTTTGAAGGCCGCATTCTACCGCCGTTTTGGTCTTTCACCCTCCCCGGAGTTTGTCGAGATCCACTCCGGTGGTGGAGCCGTAGGGATTCGTCTGAGCCGGTTTGACATGCTCGCGCGGCTGCTTCAGCGCTTACGAACAGTCTCCTTGTAAGCGCGCGGAAAATCGCCCCCCTACGCGAGGATGTTGGCCACTGAGTTGACGATTTGTGTGGGCTGGTAAGGAAAGCGATTGACATCCTCACGGCTGCTGATGCCGCTGAGCACGAGGATCGTCTCCAGACCACTCTCAACGCCGGCGATGATATCGGTGTCCATCCGGTCACCCACCATCACCGCATTCTCGGAATGAGCCCCCAGGTGGTTGAGAGCCATGCGCATCATCAAGGGATTGGGCTTACCGACGAAGAAGGGTTTCATCCCGCTGGCTTTTTCGATGAGAGCGGCCATCGCGCCACAGGCGGGAACCACTCCACCCTCTCCAGGGCCGGAGGCATCGGGATTGGTGGCGATGAAATGCGCTCCCGCCGAGACCAAGCGGATCGCCTTGGTGACCAGTTCGAAGTTGTAAGTGTGGGTCTCACCCAGAACCACATAGTCGGGTTGATAGTCGGTGATGATATACCCAATCTCATGGACCGGTTCGGTCAATCCGCTCTCACCGATGACATAGGCAGTGCCCCTGGCTTTCTGAGAAGCCAGGAAATGCGCGGTGGCCATGGCCGAGGTGAAAATGCGTTCAGCGGGTATGTCCAAGCCGATCATCTTTAGGCGGTGAGCGAGGTCTCCTTGGGTATAGATCGGGTTGTTGGTCAGTACCAGGTACTCAAAACCACCCCCCTTGAGCCGTTCGATAAATTCGGCAGCGCCCGGGATCACAGTCCTCCCGCTGATAAGGACACCATCCATGTCGGTCAGATATACTTTCCGTGTGGTCATCATATGGCGCTTATCGCCCCAATAGGGTGAACTCCTTTACCCAAACATTAAGGACCCGCACAATAGTACTTGAGATCCCTGGAATCCAGAGGAGAAAAACACATTGCCGGGCAAGGTGTGTATGGAAGTGTCCGAACGAACTGTCAAGATACAAACCGCAAGGCGGAGAAAAGAGACCAAGGCGAACCTCTGTCCCGAGAGGGTCTATCAGGCCATCGTTGAAGATCTGGATGAGCCGGTCCGGATTATGGACCGGGAGCTCCATGTACTCCTGGCGAACCATGCCGCTCGGGAGTGTCAGGATATTCCCGGAAAAAGCTTGGGCGGAATCCAGTGCGATGAAGTCTTTCCGGGAAATGACCGGCATTGCATCGATTGTCTTGTCCGCTCCACCTTCAAGGACGGTCAGCCCCACCGGCGAGAGGTTTCCGGGATAGATGTGAATGGAGACCGGTGGGTGAGCGAGATCCAGACGAAACCATTGCTGGGAGATAAGGGCGAGGTCTTTCAGGTCATTGAAACCTTCCGTGACCGTTCCCAGGTCAAACGCCTGGAACGGCAGCTCCTCCAATCGGCGAAATTGGTCTCTATCGGAGAGGTGGCCACCGGTATTGCTCACGAAATCCGCAATCCACTCGCTGGCATCCGTCTGGGCTTGGATGCTCTCGAACCCAATTCCATCCAGGACCCCTCCGCCAAAGACATTCTGAATGACATCTCACGTGACATCACACGCCTGGACCGGGTGGTTTCCGATCTATTGAACTTCACCAAGTCGCGTCCGAGCGAGCCGGAGTGGTTCCACCTCGATGCCCTCTTCAACCAGGTCTGCCGGTATATCCGTGGCTCCGCCAGCCAACAGGGGATCGCCATTGAAATGGAGGTCCAACCCTCCGATCTACGTCTCTGGGCTGACCGGAATCAGATCCATCAGGTTCTTCTCAACTTGTTGCTCAACTCGGTCCAGGCCATGCCCAAAGGTGGGAAACTGAGTCTCCGCGGTAAATGGGGCGATAACCTCAATTGGTCGGGAGAACGGAAAGAACGCAGCGGATCACGGATCACGGTGCGGGACACAGGCTGCGGGATCAACGAGGAAACCATGGAGCGGCTCTTTGATCCCTTCTTCACCACCAAGCCCAATGGAACCGGTCTGGGTTTGGCCACCTCGCTCTCAATCATCCGCAAACACAACGGTGAGATACGTATCAACTCTACACCTGGAGAAGGAACCACGGCCCAGATCTTACTACCGGAGGGACCCGAAAACACATGACACGACCCCGGCAAATACTCATCGTGGATGATGAAGAAAACATCCGCAAGTTCCTGGCAAAATCTCTCCAACGCGAGAAGTACGAGGTCCATCTCGCGGGCAGCGGAGCGGAGGCTCTCAGCCTGTTGGACCGGGAACGCCCCGACCTGGTGGTGTTGGATGTACGTTTACCCGATGCCAATGGTCTGGAATTACTCACCACTCTGCGGCGCCGGGATCCGGATCTGCCGGTCATCATCATCACCGCCTATGGTGAGATCCGCATGGCGGTGGAGGCGATGCGCCAAGGGGCCTTTGATTTCGTGTCCAAGCCCTTCGATTTCAACACTCTCTTGCGGAGCATCGAGAAGGCCCTCCAATTACTGACCATCAAGGAGGAGTTGACCGCACTCAAATCGGTGTGGGAGCGCGGACAATACATGGGCCTCATCGGACAGAGCCCAGTTATGAAGGATCTCTTCCGGACCATCGAGAGGATTGGGATCAGTTCCACCACCACGGTGTTGATCTCAGGCGAGACCGGCTCAGGTAAGGAGGTGGTGGCCCGCGCCATCCATGAGAAGAGCGAGCGCAAGGATGCCTCTTTTGTCGCGGTCAACTGCGCCACATTGGATGACCACCTGCTGGAGAGCGAGCTCTTCGGACATATCCGTGGAGCCTTTACCGATGCCAAAACCAACAAGCCGGGCCTGTTCGAGGTGGCGGACCGTGGCACTCTCTTCCTGGATGAGATCGCTGAAATGGATCTGCGCCTACAAGCCAAGCTGCTGCGTGTCCTCGAAGACAAGACCTTCCGGAGAGTGGGGGGAACCCGTGACATTCAAGTGGATGTCCGGGTCATAGCCGCAACCAATGTCGCGCTGGAGGAACGTGTCCGGGCCGGCGGCTTCCGTGAGGACCTGTTCTACCGGTTGTCAGTCATCCCGGTGAGGGTTCCGCCCTTGCGGGAACGTGGCGAGGATGTCCTGCTTTTAGCGGAGACCTTCCTCAGACGCTACAGCCATGAATTCTCCCGGAACATGGTGGGATTCTCCGAAGAAGCGCGTGAAGCGCTGATCGCATATCACTGGCCGGGGAATGTCCGTGAACTGAGGAATGCGGTCGAGCGGATGGTTCTCCTCGAGGATAAGGAGTTGATCGACCTGGGGAGTCTCCCCTCAGGGATCGGAAGGGCACGTCCCACCCGGATCGCCGGTCTGGATGAGACTTTTGTGGGACCTTTCAACTCAGCCAAAAAGCGTGTGGTTGAGAGTTTTGAGCGGGAATATCTCGACTCGCTGCTACGTCAGTGTGGAGGCAATGTGACTCAGGCCTCACTCATCGCGGAGGTGGATCGTAGTAGTCTGCAACGCCTTTTCCGCAAGTATGGACTCATCTCCAGAACTTATAAAAGTGCCCCAGAAGCTGTATCACAATAAGTCTCTCAAGATAGAGAAATCCCTTGAAATATGATCTCATAGAATATGATCCAAGGGAATTTCGATTCGTGAAATGCAAGCGGATTACTCCAACGGTGGAGAGGTAAACGGTTAAAAATGTGGCGCGGCATATATGCGGCACTTGGTGTTTCTCACAGCACTACACCCCTACATCCTGTCCCACCACACTCAGGAAAGCAACCAACACTAACGCATATCTAACTGATATCACACAACTTACACATTCTTTCCAAGAATAATTTTTTTATTTACCACTTGGTACTTCGATTGCGTTTATAATATGTAGAATTAGAGCGTGACCTCTGCTAACAAAGAGCCGTTAGTCCTGGAAGTATATCCGCTTTGCAGGCTATGGGGAGATAAATTACACCAAGGTAAATTCAAGGAGGGCTTCGATGCCAGCGTTGTGTGAGTATCCTGTACCTGTGACCCGTTGGGTCAAGGACCGCAATTCGATTCAGTTCTGTGTAGATGACTTGAAGAAGGGTAAGGTAGCTTTTGCTGTTGCCAAGAGGAATGATGAATACTCGGTGTGGCGCGAGCTGCTTTCGGATGATCCGGAAGACCTGATCGCGGAAAAGGCCCCCGAGTTTTTTGTCGAGCGTTATGGTGAAGTGGGTCCGGTTCCCGAGCTGCCCAAGAGCCCACGCCGTACCGCGCGTGCTGCCTAAAGGTAAAAACCAGTCTGATTAATAAACCGATCATTGCATCATTTGGCGGCCCCTTTACTTGACTGGTGGAGGGGCCGCTACCATTTTTACTCCCCTGCCCTCCTGTTCAGAGTTCAACCTTTAGGTTGCCTGGGCACGCTGAAGCGTGAACAACGTACGTAATGTTAGGTGTTCAACCTTTTGGTTGCACCGGCACACTCTAGTGTGAACTCCAAACGGTTGCCCCCTTCCGCCTTGACCGTTTCCCTTCTCCGGGTTAAGAAGACCCATGCTTTCCTTCCGGGATGGTGAGAAATGTTTTAACTACCGTGTGGTGGGTGTCGCCCTACACGGAAAACATGTCCTTTTGCATAAGGAAGACCGTGAGGATTTCTGGTCGTTGCCGGGGGGACGTGGCGAGTGGTTCGAGCATTCAATCGATACCTTGAAACGGGAGATGATTGAGGAGATCGGGGTGGAGGTAGAGGTTGGGCCACTCCTGTGGGTGGTGGAAAATTTCTATACCTACGATAGTCAGAAACGGCATGAGCTGGCTCTCTACTATCGGATGATCCTCCCAGAGGAGTGCCGCTACATAAATGCCGCAGGGCCTTTCGCGGGGGTTGAGGAGGGGGTTCCGTTAACCTTCCGCTGGTTCCATCTGGATGAAATCGAGGGCTTAACCCTCTATCCCTCCTTCCTCCCAGAGATGCTACGCTCCCCCTTTGATGGCACCCGTCACATTGTCCACCGAGACACGGAAGAACGCCGAATCCAGTACTGAGGACCCACCATGGATGAAAGAAAACGTCTGGATGAGTTGAAAGAGCTGATCCGCCATCACGACCGCCTTTATTACCTGGAGGCCGCACCGGAGATCAGCGACCGTGAATACGACCTGCTCTATGCAGAACTGACCAGCATCGAGTCCCGCCATCCCGAATGGGTCACTTTGGATTCACCCTCCCAACGGGTGGGTGGCGAACCACTAGAGGGTTTTGTTCAGGTTCGACACCGGATCCCGATGCTCTCGATTGGCAACACCTACTCAGCCGCCGAGGTGCGGGATTTCGAGGAACGGCTTTCACGCATCCTGCCCGGTACCACCTTCGCCTATGTGGTTGAACCCAAAATCGATGGAGTCGCGGTCTCAGTGCGGTATGAAGATGACCATTTTGTCCTCGGAGCGACACGCGGCAATGGGGTGGTGGGAGATGACATCACTCAGAACCTGAGGACAGTCCGTAGCCTTCCACTCACGATCCCCTTTGCGGCGCTGGGCCTGCAAGTGGTGGAATTGCGCGGCGAGGTGTTCCTCGATAACCCCGGCTTTAACGAGATTAACCGTAAGCGCGAAGAAGCGGGCGAGGAGCTCTTCGCCAATCCACGTAACACCACGGCGGGATCGCTCAAATTGCTCGATTCCAAACAGGTGGCGCAACGTCCCCTGCGGATCTTCTTTCACTCTTTCGGCGAGATGCGTGCCAGCAGGGAGGGCGGTCAGATTCCTTGGGCCACACACTCCGGAACGCTCAAGGCCTTGCAGGAGATGGGGGTTCCAGCAATCGAGCACTGGCGGGTCTGCCAGGGTATCGATGCCGTCATTCCCATGATCGATGAGTGGGACCAGAGGCGTTTCGAGTTGCCCTACCAGACCGATGGATTGGTCATCAAGGTGGATGATTTCCATCTTCGCGAGGAACTCGGCAGCACCAGCCGTAGTCCACGTTGGGTGATTGCCTACAAGTTCCCGCCCGAACAGGGTGAGACCACGTTGGTGAAGATCGATCTCCAGGTGGGACGTACCGGCGCGGTCACTCCGGTGGCGTTGCTGGAGCCAGTCAAACTGGGCGGCACCACGGTCATGCGCGCCACCCTCCACAACGCCGATGAAATCGCCCGCAAGGATCTACGTGAGGGTGATCGTGTGTTGGTCGAGAAGGGTGGCGAGGTCATCCCCAAGGTAGTGCAGGCGTTAGCGGAGAAGCGCGATGGCGGCCAGGTACCCTTTGTGTTCCCTTCCCACTGCCCCTCCTGCGGCGGTCCCTTGTCGCGCCCCAAAGAGGAGGTCATTTACCGTTGCGAGGACCTCAACTGCCCGGCCCAACTACGGCGGCGGTTGGAGCATTTCGCGGGACGGCGTGCGATGGACATCGAGGGGCTGGGCGAGGCGCTCATCGATCAACTCGTGACAACCGGGTTGGTGAAGGGGCTGGTGGATCTCTACCGGCTCGAATACGCGGCCTTAGCAAATCTGGAGCGGATGGGGGACAAGTCCTCACGGAACCTGCTGGAAGCTTTGGAGAAGAGCAAGGCCAATCCCCCGCACCGTCTGCTGCATGGCCTGGGAGTCCGGCATGTCGGCGAACATGTGGCCGAGGTATTGTTGGATCAGGTAGAGGACCTGCGTGATCTGGGCAAGAGGTCATCCGGTGAGCTTGAAACGATCCCCGAAGTCGGCCCGGTAGTGGCGGAGTCGATCCGTACCTTCTTCGAGGATGAGCGTAACCGCGCGGTCCTCGATCAACTCGCGGAGTTGGGATTGAATTTCCAACGCAGCCAAGCCACCGCCACTACGGGAAGCGAGACAGTCCCGCGCAACCTGGAGGGACTGCAATTCGTGCTCACCGGCACGCTCTCGAAGTACACCCGTGATGAGGCCAAGGATCTCATCCAAGCACGCGGTGGACGTGTCACCGGCTCGGTCAGCAAGAAGACCGACTATGTCATCTGTGGCACCGATCCCGGCTCCAAGGCGGACAAGGCGGAGACGCTGGGGGTGAAGATATTGGATGAGGAGGGGTTTGAAGGGTTGATGAGGGGGTAAGAATCCACTATCTTTATCTCACTGTTTTCATCATCTAGTAATTCAAGATGATAATGAGTCAATAATTATGGTCTCATCTATTATACATCAGGCAATATGGAGATACAGATGATGGCAGATGATCCAGTACAGTGTTCAATGCGTTTGGCTCTACAAAATGTCATTAGGTTTGGGGACACAGATATCCTTCCTTTCCCGATAGAACGTCAAGTAATGAAGGACAAACCCGAGGAAACTCTCGGTATTTTACTTGATATTCACAAAAATTTTAAAGAATATATAGAAAGAATGCCTCTGGAAAGTGATCGACTTTTGCAATCTGTCGGATACACTGGATTTCGTATTGGTACTTTCATCGATCCGATTTGGAATGTTTATCTTTTAGGACTTGTTATTTTAATTGGTGAAAACATTGAATCTGAATGAATAGAGAAGAATAAAGAATCAGTTTTTTCCTACCGCTATCAACCCAATTATACTGATTATACAGTATTCTCTCGAGACGAAGGATGGATATCATTTCACAAAAGAGCTCTTGCATATGCAAAAGAGTACGCATATGTCGTTACGTGTGATATTTCTGATTTCTATCCTCGAATATATCATCATCGATTGGAAAACGCCCTTAAAAAAGCAACTAAAAATTCTAAAGCTGTTACCTGCATCATAAAGATACTTAAAATACTTTCTGGTGGTGCGTCGTATGGTCTGCCAGTTGGAGGTCCGGCTGCAAGGCTGTTAAGTGAGATTCTCCTAAATCGGAATGATCGCCTGCTACAGTCGCGTGGTATTCGTTTTTGCAGGTTTGTGGATGATTATTGTCTTTTCTCAAATAATAAAGAAGAGGCATATTCTCAACTCATATACTTGTGTAGTTTGCTCCTTGAAAATGAAGGACTTACTCTTCAAAAATCTAAAACAAGAATTTTAACTGGTCTCGAGTTCTGGCAAGAATCTCCGTATCATGAGAGCGACTCACCAGAAAGTCCTGATGAAATCTCACGTCACAGTTTCCTTAGGCTTCATCTCCACTTTGATCCATATTCCGATACAGCTGTTGAGGACTATGAAGCATTAAAAGGCCAACTTGCACAATTTGACATCATTGGCATGTTATCCATGGAAATGCAGAAAACACGCATATCGGAAAGTATCACGAGAAAACTTGTAAAGGCTATCAAACTTTTGCCTCCTGTGTCCCAAGATCAAGCGATAAGGTCACTAGTGGAGAATTTTCCAGTTCTTTACCCAATATTCCCAACAGTATTAATGTCAATACGTGATGTTCTGCCTGATTTGGATAAAACGACAAGGGAATTAGTCTTTTATACTATCCGTAGATTAATCTCTACTTCCTCCTTTATTTGTTCTGTTCCAGTCAATATGGCATATGCCATCCGGATACTCTCATATGATAAATCAGAAGAATCAGACACAATACTAATAAATGTTTACGATAAAACTCAATCAATTATGATAAAAAAGGACATCATCATCATTCTTGCGCAGCATGATGCTGACTATTGGATCTCAACAATGATTAAACATTACAACAGTGTCACTCAATGGGAAAAGCGTGCACTTCTAATCGCCTCTTACATACTAGAAGACGAAGGTTCACACTGGAGAGATAAAATTAAACAAACTCTTTCCACATTTGATAAACTAGTAATGTATTGGGCATCAAAAACAAAACAATCCAGAACTTCATTGGATATATAAAACTGATGATCTCTGAAAGAAAATTCATATCCACGTACACTTCTTTCTGGAACCAAACTTTGCCTTGGGCTGACACTCTATTAAGAGTAATAAATGGGACATTCACTAAATACTGTCAGGAGATCTCTTCAACTGAAACTAGCGATTCTGACCGGCGGGCTATCATCAACGAACTTGGATTCCGGTTATTCCAAATACAATGTTCCACATATATAATCACAGAAGAACACCTAAATCGAACTGCAGAAGAAGTAAGACAATATATCAAACACCTCTCTCCCAGGACTGATTCTTCAATTGATAAAAAAGTCTCTGCCGATGAAATAATTGAAGCGAAAGTAATTAGTCAATCACTCGGCATTTACTTCAACGATGATCTTCCTGGAGACCTCAAGTTCTGGCCTTCATTCCCTGGTTGTGGAATGATACAAGAAGTTCAGGGAGATATAATAAACAAAAAAACACTTATTGAAGTGAAAGGCGGAGACAGAACCTTCCGGATTACCGACATTCGACAAATTATCACCTATCTCGCCCTTAACTTTTCCTCGAAATCGTATGACCTAGATCAGTTTACACTCCTCAATCCAAGACGTGGCACATACTATACAAGTAATATTATGGACTTTGTGGGTCTTGCATCAGGTACAACGCCAATAGACTTGTTCTGTACAATTATTGACTTTCTCTCATCTGAAACTCATTCAAGATAACATACTCTCTTCATTATCTATTATCCGAATACTTCTTTTGATGGTACATGAATTACTATTTCTACACCGCTCCTGAGTTCAAAAAAAAGATCGTTCTCCCACACCAGAAACCAATGCCGTGTCTCCGCTTGGACCTTGGACAGTAGCCATCCATCTTTCAGCTTGCACCTTGGCTGTCGCGGATAGACCGAAAGACCTTACTCTATTCCCGCGCAAGTTCCGCCATCCCAAACGATTCCCCCACGTGGAAATCGGGTTTTCCCTCGCGGTCGATCCAGGTGATCC
>CAYRBI010000071.1:0-28085 GCA_964422415.1 uncultured bacterium
GGGGTGGCGATCTGGTTCTCTATCTCGTTGGCCTCAACCCGTGCCACCTCCGCATTGATTCATACATTCGTCTGGTTCTGGGCCATGGAATGGGTCTTCTTCCTGATCGAGATTGTGGCCGGGTATGCCTACTACTCGACTTGGGACAAGGTCTCCGCCCAGATGCATATAACCCTCGGCTGGATCTATGCCTTCGCGGCCTGGATGAGCCTCTTCATCATCAGCGGTATCTTGGCCTTCATGTTGACATCTGGTGACTGGGTGGAATCACATAATGTCTGGCATGCTTTTTTAAATCCCTCCTTCCTGCCGACCGTCTTGTTGAGAACCGCCTCAAGCCTGGCCATCGCGGGGCTGGCCGGGATCATCTTGGCCAATCTGCCCAGGACCTGGCCGCATGAGGAACGAACCCAACTCATCAACTTCTGCGCTTGGTTCCTGGCTCCGTTGGCCTTCATGCTCCCGGTGGCGGGGTGGTACTTCGCGGTGATTCCCACGCAGTCGATGCAGTATCTCCAGGGCGGCGCAGCTCCCATGATGCTTTTCTTGGCCTTTGGAGTGGCCTCCTCATTTTTAGTGGGATTGTATGCCTTTATCGGTCTCCTCTACTTCAAAAGATCGGTCAATCTCGAGACTGCTTGCCTGTTGTTCGCTATTGCGGTCATCGCCACGGCTTCGATGGAATTTGTCCGCGAGGGAGTGCGTAAGCCCTTTGTGATTTATGACTATCTCTACTCGAATGGGCTGACAATTCCGGAGATTGAGAAGGTGAACCGTGAAGGTGTTCTAGTGAATGCTCCTTGGCATACCCTGGCTTTTGAGGGCGCTCTTCCCCCACATGTTGAAATCGGGCGGATTATGTACCAGGTCCAATGTTCCCAGTGTCATGTACAGGATGGATTCAACGACCTGAAGCCTTTGATCGCCACATGGAGTAAGGATCTTCTCGCATTCAACCTCGACCGCTTGCATGAACTCAAACCCTTCATGCCGCCACTGGTGGGAATTCCAATGGAAAGGCAGGCGCTGGCCGATTACCTGTGGGAGTTGAAGACAAATAATTCGTTGGATCAACAAGAGCATGGAGACACCGTGGATTCCCGCCTTCGCGGGAATGACGATTTGGTCCAGGAAGGGGAGGTTGCCGCTACTCATGAACCTGATCCCCAGTCCTGATCTCCTTGGCCTTCCGGCGCCCGCCTGGTTCCTAATCACCCTGATGGTGGTGACCCATGCACTGCATTTCGTCTTCATGAATTTTGTTCTGGGTGGATCCTGGTTTTTGGTGTGGGCATCGATGGGGACGGGGGACTGGAAGAAATCTCTTTCCACTCGCTGTTTGAATATCATGCCGGTGGCGCTCTCCCTGGCAATCACCTTTGGTGTCGCACCGTTGCTTTTCGTGCAAGTTCTGTATGGGCAATTCTTTTACACCGCCAATGTACTGATGAGTTGGTTTTGGCTGGGTATCCTTGGCTTGGTAATGGCCGCCTTTTACTTGATATATTTTCTCAAGCCATCGAAGCCAGCCGTGGAGGGGGAGGCTGGGCCTCCTTTTTCATGGCTTTCTCCCAGTGTGAAACTGATCCTCCACCTGGTGATCGCGGTTCTGTTCTCCGGAGTGGCGTTTCTCTTCACTACCAACGCCGTCCTCTCGCAACATCCCGAGGTCTGGGCTCAAGCCCGCATGGGCCATGCTATTCCTGCGGTCTGGTCTGGCGTGACTCTGGTAGCTCCCCGTTTCCTGCACAATGTAGTCGGCACTCTGGTGATTACCGGATTGTGGGTGATGTGGATCTCAGTACTGCGTGGCCAGGGGGAGGAAATCGAGAAGGGAGCGCGTGTGGGAGTCCAGCTAGCCCTGGTGGCCACCATCATCCAGATGCTCCTCGGTCTGTGGTATGTGTTCAGTCTTCCCTGGGATGTTCTTAAAGGGATCATGACCTTCCACTCGCTGGTGACCTTCAGTCTGTTCGTGGGATTGGTTCTCGCGGTGGGGCTGGCCGTACACCTTTATTATCTGTGGCGGGATCCCTTGAATGCCCGTTACCGTTGGATTGCCAGTGGCTTGGGGGCGGGGGTACTTCTGTTCATGTGCCTCACCAACCAGGGCTTGCGTCAGGATCTCCTGGCCAAATACTTCACCATCTCCCAGTGGGAAGTGCAGACCCAGTGGGGACCTGTGGCGTTGTTCCTCATTCTCTTTCTAGCCGGGGTGGGGACTGTGCTCTGGATCGCGAAGATCGTCTGGTTTGCCCATTCCGTGGATTCCGTTGAATGATCCGGTTGTGTTCCTCCTGGTTGAACTTGTATGAGTGAAAAGCGCAAGGTTCTCCGGGCGGCGGGGATTGTGGGTGCCTTTACTCTCCTTTCTCGTTTCACGGGTCTGTTCCGCGATATGGTCTTGGCCGCGCTGTTTGGCGCTTCGCGCATGGCCGATACCTTCAACACTGCCTTTGAGCTGGTGAACCAGGTCCGCCGTGTTCTGGGGGAGGGGGCCCTTTCCTCTTTCATCGTGCCCATCTTCACCGAATGCCGGCATGACAACGAGAGGGAGGGATGGCGTTTTTTCAACCGCGCGTTGAACTTCTTGGCTCTCATCGCGCTATTCATCACCTTGGCTGGAATGTTCTTCTCGAATGAGGTCTTCCTGGCCTGTGGTGGCGTGGCCCTTCGTAAACTGTCGCGGGAGGGCAGCCTTGCTCCAGCGGAGGCGGAAAGGTTTCTCGCTATTGGCTCATCGATGACACGCCTTATGTTCCCCTATGTCATCGGGATCACCCTGGTCGCTTTGTTCATGGGGGTGTGTCATGCGCTCCGCTCTTTCACCGCTCCCTCGCTCGGGTCGGTTATTCTCAACCTTACGATGATCGTGGCCGGTGGGCTTGCGATCTTCCTGAAGACCGCGGATGAGAGAGCCGCGAATTGGCTTTGTTGGGCGGTCCTCGCGGGTGTCTTGTTGCGGATCGCCCTCATGTTTCCCGTCCTGTGGCGTCATGGCTGGCGTTGGGAGCCGTTGTTCTCGGTCCGGGATCCCTATCTCCGCCGGCTTCTGGGAATGTTGGGACTGGGCATGCTCGGTTTGTTCCTGACCATGATCAGCGTTCCCGTGACAAACTTCTTCGCTTTATATCTGGGGGAGGGGATAAAAACGAACATCACCTATGCCAACCGCTTGATTCAACTGCCCATGGCGTTGACGGCCACGGCGGTGGCGACAGCCCTCTTACCCCAGCTCACCCAGTTCCTGCTTGAGCAACGCTTTGCCCAGCTCCGCGACATGATGGCCTTCATCAAACGTCTCGAGATCGTCTGCATCGTCCCGGCGGTTGTGGGATTGATCTTCTTGGGGTATCCAATTACCCAGGTGACCTTTGAACATGGGAAGTTCAATTCCGAGGATACCTGGGGAACCTATCTGGCCCTTCTGGCTTATGCGCCTGGCCTCTTGCCCCAGGGCTGGATCCGTCTCCTGCAACCGCTCTACTACGCCCGCAAGGATATGGTAACCCCACTGATCTCGGGCGTGGTGTCGGTGGTGGTCAGTATCATCTTGAATTGGTTTTTCGCCTTTCATACTTCTCTAGCTCAGGTGGGCTTGGGACTGTCCAGCACCATTGCTGGTTTTGCCAGCTATGCTGTACTCGCCCGGTTGATGCACTCCGCGCTGAAAACAGAGGCCGGTGAGAATCCCCGCTTAGGGGAGACTCTGTGGAAATCCTCCTTGGCCGCCCTGATTTCTTGCGGCCTGGGTGCGGGTCTGTATGCCGGGTGGGTGTTCACTTGGGGGACTCCCCTGGGAACCATTCGAAGGATGGCGTTGCTGTCGCCAGTGCTGTTACTCGTTGTGGTGGTTTATTTCGTGCTGATTCATGTCCTGCGCGTGCCTGATTCGAAGCGGGCGCTTCAGATGATCCGGGACAAGATCAGACGGTAAGAACAGTAAGGAAGGTGGGTGGAAAAAGGCCCGCTGGAACGAAATCGAAATCTCGTTCCAGCGGTATTCTTTTTTCAGAGTCAGTTCTTAGTACTGTGCCCAGTCAGTCACGCTGAGGGGCGTGATGGTGACAGGGGCGGTTTCGATGCTGTTACCTTGTTCGATGCCGTCGAACGCGGTCACCACGCAGGTGAGGGTGTCATCCGCCGCATAACTGAGAGCAGTCAACTTCGGATTCGTTGCTCCAGCGATCACGGTTCCATTCTTCTTCCACTGATAGAGATAGCCCTCGCCATCGTTGTCTCCATCAGTCCAGCCAGCGGTGGTGATGATCAAGATATCGCCATTCTCGGGAGCGGCGGGGGAGATAGCGGCCTCGGTGAAAGCCGGCGCCTGGTTGCGGATGATCTGTACATCATCGATCAAGTAAGCCCCGATCCTCTGGGCGTTGGATCCATCGGAAATCCGGAAACCGAGATTGATGTAACGGGCGTTAGCTTCAGCGGTGAAGACGTATGTAAAGGACTCATACGCACTCGTGCCAGGATTGAAGGCTAAGAGGGTGTGCTCGAATTCGCCACCCAGATAGGCTTGATTGGAATCGAACTGGGCGATGCTGAGCTTGGGACGGACATCCTCCGCGCCGGAGATCTTCTTGGCCGAGTAGCGCACAGTCAGGGTCTCGCCACCTTTGACAATGATCTTCTCGTCATTGATGTCGATACCACCATCAGAGCATCCCTCGCCCTCTACCAGACGTTCGAGACGGGCAGCATATTTGCCAGAGTTTTTGTCGGTGCTGATCTCCGCGGTGAACTCGCCCGCGTTGACACTGAAGTGACGCCAGTTCAACAGGCTGGTGGAGGAATTTTCAAAACCACCATTCAACATACGATCCATCCGCGTGACATCATACATGCGGACATTGTCCAGGAAGGCGGAGCGCTCGGCATTACCAGCGCGGAAATCCATGCGGATGCTGCCCGAACCATTGGTTCCAGAACTTGCGCGTACACCCATGGTCTGGAATTCCTCGCCCGGATCGATTTGTAAATCGTCCTGGATGGTGCCCTCTCCACCGAGGATCTGGGAAGTGAAGTAGAAGAGGTCGGAACCGGTGAAGACGCCCCCATCCTTCGCATCCACGAAGGCATTGTAGGGACGGTCATCGGGAGGAAGTTGAATACGGGATACGCCGGGCCAGTCACGATCCAAGGCGGAGTCGCCACCCTCGGCATATTGACGGACCAGCTCGATGCCAACCTTGCCATCCGAAGCGGCGGCGGTACGTGCGGTCGCACTACCCAATGCCTCGCCGACAGCAAAGAAACGCCAGCCATCCGCAACACCAAAACTCTCAATGACATAGTCCGCCGGGAGTGTCTCAAAGCTATTGTTGCTCACGATGTTATCGGTGTGGTTAAGAGCCACATCATCCAACAAATAGGCGCCGATGTGGCGGTCTGAACCACTACTGTTGGAGACCACGAAGGTGAGGGAGACAAAATAGGTGTCAGTGGCGAGTCCCACGATTTGGTTGTAATGACGGTATTCCGTCGTGACTGGGCTGTTGTTGTACCAGTATGCCTCTCTGAGGAAACCCTGGTTTTGGTCGAACTGGACGATCTTTGTACCAACACGTAAGGCGTCATCTCCAGAGACCTTTTTGACCCAATAGCTGGACTCAACGAATTCTCCGGGAACGACCGCGACCTTGTCATCCCACAAATCCAACGCCGCGTCATTGGTTTCAAAATCGTTGGTTCTCTCAATCCGGGCGGCGCGGCTGCCGGTGTGGGCATCGGCATCCAGAGTGACAAGTAATTCGCCCGCATTGAGGCTGTAATAGCGCCAGTTCAAGAACTGAGAAGCGGAGTTTTCAAAGCCACCATTGATCACCCGGTTGCCCGAATAGGTCACGTCATACAGCTGGACATCGTCCAGATACACCGAACTATCCGATGCCGGGATGTCCATGCGGATACTGATCGAGCCGAGGTTGTCGGAAAGTGCGCTCAGTCCGATGGTCTCAAAGTCATCCGAGGGATCGTAGCCCTTACCCCTGTTCATGCTGGTGGTTTGGAACTGCATCGCCAGCGCGAGAGAGGAGGTTCCGAGGCTGCCATTCTTGGCATCCACCATGGCCTTGTAGACCCGCTGGGCCTTCGGAATGATTTCGCGGCCACCATCGCAATCTTTGTCCAGGGCGCTATCACCGCCCTCGGCATAGCCACGGCTCAACTCGATACCCACTGCGCCATCGGTAGCCGCCGCGGTACTGACCACGGCCGAACCAGTCGCATCGCCGACCGCGAAAAACCGCCAGGCCGACATGGAATACGCCCCCTCATTGTCGGGGAAAGATGTCCCCGCTGGGTCAAGCTCAAAACTGCCATTTGTAATCAAGTTCTGTGCGGATGACAGATCCGCCGTGAAGAAAACCGCCAAAACAACCATAATTGCCAAGATAACATTCGATTTCCGCATAACAAACTCCTTTCTCATTCAGACCTCTATTCCACCCACCACCGCACTCGGGGAGGTGAACGAGGGCACTGTTAAACTTTTCTAGTAACCTCCCTTCCAGATCGTTTTTTCTCAGTCACGCACACTGGACCGGTGGACTCACGAATGACCAACTCTTGTGGTACGGAGAAGACTTTGGGCGGGCCGCCCGGATTTTCGATCCGTTCCACCAAGGTATTCAATGCGAGAAGGATGACCGTTTCATCTTGTGGCCGGCATACTGTCATCGAGGGGATCAGGTGTTTCACCCACCCGGGATCATCAAAAGAGGCCACCGAGACATCCTCTGGAATTTTCAAACCCATCTCCGCGAGGGGCCGGTAGAGCTCCAGGCTAACTTCACAGTTGATTGGGATGAGTGCGGTTGGGGGTTGGGAGGCGGTGAACCAGTTCTTCAGGCAGGTCCGGCAAGTAGTTTTATCATAGCTGGAGACTCTCAGTACAGGTTCGGTGATGGGATTGTCCGCGCTCAATAGTCCTGCCTCGACCAATGCCTTTTGAACACCCTCCAACCGTTCCCGGGCTGGACGGTTCTGGGGAAAAAAATCCACCACTCCAAAACGGGTGTGCCCAAGTTCCAGGAGGTGTTTGGTCAAACGCGCGGCGGACCCCACCTCCTCGGTGTAAACACAATCGAAGCCATACCCCTCAACACTCCCAATCAGGACAAAGGGGAAGCGTTTGAGCTTGAGTTTTAAGAAATAGTCGTAGTTATCCTGCGAAATCCAGTCCGAAACTGGGAATACCACTAAGCCTTCCGCCTGATGTTGGAGCATGATGTTGATATTATCACGCTCGCGTAAAGGATTGACTTGTGACTCGGTGACTAGGATCTGATAGCCCCGCTCGGCGCAAAAAGACTCCATTCGTCCGAGGAACTCTACATACCAGGGGTTGTGAAGATCGGAGGCCACTAAGCCGATCAGGTGGGTTTTCTGACGGACCAGGCTTTGGGCGTTACGATTGGGTTGATATCCCAGGCTCTCAGCCAGTTGAACAATACGTTCACGGGTTTCTGGGGTGACGCCTGGCTTGTTCCCCATAGCCCGCGACACGGTCGCCACCGAAGTGTTCGTCATGCGCGCCAGATCACGGATGGTTAGGGTCATGATTTCTCTCTTTGGGGGTACCAGCATGAAACAGACTATGTAAACGTTTCCATTATGTCAAGATAGAATTTTCAACCAAACCACTGGTAATTCACTTAAGTCTTTGTTTTTCAGGCAATATCTTTTTTTCTCCTACCAGGAGGGACCTCTTGGAAACGTTCCCCATAAACGGTATGCTCCATTCAAGATGTAAACCTTTCCACAGGTTTTTAACCTTGAAATGCTTTGCCACCAGGAAGGAGATCCATGCATGTTGTCCCGCCACGGTTTTACTTTGATTGAACTTTTGATCGTTATCGCCATCATTCTCATTCTGATCTCGATTGCACTCCCCAATTTCTTGGAGGCGCAGATTCGGGCCAGGGTGGTGAACTCACAAGCCGAACTGCGTTCACTGGAAACCGCCTTTGTTTCATATAATCTCGATCACAAACGTTACATGGCGGATGGCTTTGAGTTTTCTTATCTGGGTTTGCCCGTCATTAACGTGGAGGGGGACAAGTATGTCTACTCTCAGCTGACAACCCCCAATGCTTATGTCAAAGCCATTCCTCTGGATGAGTTTAACTCCGCCGACCGCGCTGCGGACAGCGCCGGTGCCGGTGCCGGCACTCGTATCGCATCTAATAATGTTTACCGGTACTACTCCGGGCGTTGGCGCTGCGAGGCCTCGGGACACCAACCCCCGAAGGGCGTGAAGTATGGTGAGGCCTGTGATGCTGCCGATGCACGCGGCAAAATCTCTGGGAAAACATTCGATCCGGATGCAGCCTTTGCGGGGAAGTGGATTGTGATTTCACCGGGTCCAGACCGGAGCCATGGGTATGGCGAGTGGGCCATGTGGAGGCCGGCCATGCAAGCGGGAAATCCCCATCTCTACTCTCCCACCAATGGCACCGTCAGCTATGGTGATTTGGCTAAATACGGGAGTTGAGAGACACCCGGTTGGAACCTCCCTTCCTCCTTGTGGGGGAGGGAGGTCAACAATCCCCTTATAAACCCTCAAACAATAAACTTCCCACCCGCACGTCGGTCGCGCCCTCCTCGATGGCTACCTCAAAGTCATTCGACATCCCCATCGACAGGCGGGGGAGTGGATGGTTGAGTTTACGGGTCAAACGGTCCCGCAGTTCACGTAAGCTCGCGAAGATAGCCCGCACCTGTTCGGGATCCTCCACCTCCGGGGCCATGGTCATGAGCCCCATCCAATGCAGATCTTGGGAGTCCAAAAGGTACTCTCCCGCAGATTGGGCATCCTCTGGCTCGACCCCTGTCTTGGAAAGCTCTCCCGAGACATTGACCTGAAGGAAAACGGGCAGTTTCTTGGGTTGACCCTTCTCCCGGAGTACGCTGGCTTGACGATTGAGCTCATGCACCAGTTCAATCCGGTCTACCGAGTGAATTTCCGAGAAGAACGATACCACCTGGCGCGCTTTGTTGGATTGGAGCCGGCCGATGAAATGCCAACGGATGGATAGATCGCCGAGGGCCTCGAGCTTGGGTTGGGCTACCTGAAGCCGATTCTCGCCGAATTGGGTCACACCCAATTCGTATAGCTGCCTGATCACCTCGGGTTCGACATACTTGGTAACCGCGATGAGACGTACACTCGCTGGATCGCGTCCAGACCGTTCACAGGCCCCCCGGATTCGTTCTTGAACCCGGAATAAGTTTCCCGCCAGTTTCTCAAGATTCATAACGTATGCTGGTGAATCCTCCCACCTACCATCATCACCACCAGGATAAGCATGATCAAGAGCATTCCCTCAGCCAGACAGAGGTTCAGGAAAAGGAGGAGTGAGAGCGATAAAACGATCAGAGTAGCGATTTCAACCGGCTTGTATCACCCAGGCGAACGATATTACTGCCTGGCGATAGAAGGCGGAACTACTCCGCCACTCCAAGGCTGCCGCAAGGCGTGAATAACCTACTCGATGGGGTGGCCCCAGAGAACAGCTCGATTGCGGCCGGCCTCCTTGGCCAGATAGAGGGCCTCATCGGCGCGGTGGTAGAAAACTTCTTCGCTTATTTGTTCTTCAGGAGGAATCAGGCTCACAATCCCAATACTAACGGAGACCTTGAGTGGACCAGAAGCGGTGGTAATCACACTGCTTTGGACCTTCATCCGCATCCGTAATCCAGCAGCGAGCGCCCCCATGGGATTGGCTTCAGGCAGGATTGCGGCGAACTCATCCCCACCAATACGTGCCAGGATATCCGAATTCCGGAGCGCCTTCTTGAGGGCTAGCGCCACATTGCGAAGGACATCATCTCCCACCAGATGCCCATGGGTGTCATTGACCGCCTTAAAATTGTCAATGTCCACAATCGCCAAGCCCAGACCATGTTGATAACGTTGGGCACGGCGCATTTCTTCGGCGAAGCGGTAATCAAAGTACCGGCGGTTGTAGATTCCGGTGAGTGGACAGGTGATCGCCATATCCTCGAGCTCCCGGTTCCGTTCACGTAGGAACTCCTGGGTACGCAGAGCCTCATAAAGCTCGCTAAGATCGAGGATGATTACAAAGAAGCCATTACTCTCCCCTTCGATCTGGGTGTAGGGGATGAATCGCAACAGGACTGGGATGGGTTCTGGTTTCAGCGTGGAACACATCCCCACTTGAAGACGGACCTTCTCACCCGTCAACGCATTCCGCCGGGCAATATCTATAGCCTCATGGCGGTCGTTGGGAAACAAGGAACGGAAATCTTTCCCTAGCAAAACAGCCGTCGTTCCCCCCAGGATTTCAGCGAGACGTTCATTAGTGAACGAAATCTTCCAGTCCTCGGATATGAAACAAACAGCTTCCTCAATCGCATCCACAAGGTCGAATTGATGCGGTTCATGGTGACTGGGCATTATGACCTGCTGTTGATTTCCGGAGATCTTCGCGGGCACAACAACCCCTTCTCGCACGGGCGGCTCAGCCGCGAGGAGTAGGCTATCGCTCATCAACCCGGGGAACAAGGGAATCCGCACTTCTCAGACTTTTCCTTGACGGCCTGGGGAGCCCTGCCTATATTCCATAGAAAGTGTATGACTTTCCATCATGTCACTCATGATTATTTCACCCACTCTTTTCCAATACTTCCATCACCGGACTAGAGCAGTCTTCTCCTGGCTCTTTCTGGTGGGATGGTTCATGATACACTCATGGGGCGGATTTGCTCAGGTACCCACCCCAGAACCACGGGCTGATTTGGACCGCAACGGGATTATCGACTGGTTGGATCTCATCATTTTCCAAAGTGGCTGGTTCATTGTTGTCCCCACTCCCACTCCAACCTATGACGGGCCCACCTTCACTCCAACCCCCTCCATGACCCTTACGCCCACCTGGACTGAGATTCCCACACCTTCGTTTACACCTACCATCTCGCTCAATGGACGCCTGTATGGGGTGGTCACCGACAAGAGCACCGGCAGTCCAGTCTCCTTTTACTCTCTCTTCCTGGACCTGCCCTCCGGCTACACCGATAAGAACGGCTATACTAATGACGAGGGATATTACGAATTCACGGGATTGCCCATCGGCCAGCTGGCCACGCTCAGTAATAACTCCACCGCCAGCTACGCCAGCTTTACTATCGCCCTCATTCTATCGGAAAACCTGGAACGTAACATCGAGTTGGCACCTTATACACCCACTCCCTCTTCGACCGTCACGGGAACCAACACCGCCACCCCCACGATTACCGAAACTCCGACTCCCACCAACACCGCCACCGATACCGGCACTCCCACGATCACCAATACCCCCACTATCACCGCCACCCGCACCGACACAAATACACCGACTCCCTCTTCCACGGTAACCGATACCCGCACCCCCACTCCAACCAGAACACCGATTATTAAGACACCCACACATACCCTGACTCCAACCCCAACCCAGGTGGCGTTTACCGACACGGAATGGTCGGGTTCTGCCAACATCGATGGAGGTGTTTCTTCGATCACGATGGCCAATGACTCGGACGACGGGACCTTGGACAGCGATCAGGTGAGGGTGGTGTTCAAATCCACCAAGAGATTTGTCAACGCGCCAATCCAAAGCGGGAACACTTTCAAGTTTCCTGAAACGAGTGATGAGAATGCGACCGGCGCCGTCTTGTACCTGGAGGGCACCTTTTCTGATGGTAACCATCTCAGTGGAACCATCAGATACCGCGCGAAGATCGGTGGGCCATACAACACTGGAACCTTCACCATGACGAGGCAGTAAGGGTGCCTCTTCCCGCCAGTCACCTGATTGACCTGATTCGTAAAGCGGCTCCCGAAGCCACCGCCGCCGAGTGGGACCGTGTGGGGATCCAGTGTGGCGATCCCGGGCGGCTGGTCGACGTGGCGGTGATCACTCTGGATGTCCGCCCATCCACTATTCAGCTGGCCATGCAATCGGGCGCGGGAGTCATCCTGGCCCACCATCCCCTCATATTCGAGCCACTCAAACGCATTGATCCCAGTACCTCTCCCGGACGGGAGCTGGTTTCACTGGTGGAGAACCGGATTGTACTGTATGTCGCGCATACGAATGCTGATTCCTCACGCGTTCTCTCGATGAATGGCGCCATCGGGCGAAGGCTTCCCCTCCTCTCCTCCAGCCCCGCCGCTGCACCCCGGCAACTGCCGGATATCAAACTGGTCACTTTTGTTCCCGTTGCGGATGCAGACAAGGTTCGTGAATCCCTCGCGCAAGCTGGTGCTGGCAGAATCGGTGAGTATGAATCCTGTTCTTTCAATCTCATCGGGACAGGGACCTTCCTGGGAAGTGTCGATTCCAACCCCACCGTGGGGCAGCGGGGCAGTCTCGAGCGGGTTGAGGAAGTCCGCTTGGAGATGATCTGTCCAAAACGGGTTTTAGATGGAGTCCTCAAAGCGCTGTGGGAGTCGCACCCCTATGAGGAGGTAGCCTATGACCTCTATCCTCTCGCGGAGTATCAATCCGGGATGCACTTCATCTGGGAGGGGGAGCTCGAGCGGGAGATGACACTGGAGGAGTTCGCCCATGTGGTCAGGGAAAGGTTGGGGGATGGTATCGCCCCCATCCGCTTCGCTGGGGATGGCGGCACCCGTGTGCGGCGTGTGGCCTGGTGCAGCGGGGGCGGAAAATCTCTGATCCAGTTTCTTGATCCATCACGCATTGATGTTTACCTGACTGGCGATACTGGGCATCATGATGCTTTGGATTGCTTGTCACGAGGGATCGCACTGGTGGACCTTGATCACTATTACACGGAAAGGTTATTCATCGAGGTGGTGATCGATTACCTCTCCCGTCATCTTCCGGAAGACGGGATTCGTCTGATCCCCGATACCTCCGGGCCAGTCTTCCGCACACCCCAAGGGTTCTTGGTGTCATGAAGCGTCTACTCCTGGTATTGATTGTTCTTGCGATATTTGCGGTAGCGGGACACCAGTGGGGGCTGCGCTATGCCAAAGACTCACTGACAGCGGCCCTTTCCGAAGAAAGCGGATACCCCGCCACCGTGGATTCCTTCCAGGGCTTTCTTCCTCTCGGACGGGTGTGGCTGCAGGACCTCAAGTTCAAACATTTATTGCCGGATGGGCAGGCTGTGGATTGGAGAGTTCCTACCGCCCAGGCCAATCTGGGTTTACTCGCGTATCTCCGGGGCTCGGTGGAGATTCAAAGCCTCAACATTCCCAAAGCCACATGGAAAACTCCTCTCGATAAAGATTGGACCCTTGGTGGAACTCTTAACCTCCAGGGTACCTCGATAAACGGTCCCACATCTCAGGTGGACAAGGACTACCTTTGGTGCGAACGAGCTCTCCTGACACTCCCCTCGGTTCAAGGACAGTTCAAGAATAAGATCTATGACCTGGTGTATGGCTCCTCGCTGGAGGTTGCGCCCTTCTGCCTGAAAGGAGGGGATTTTACAGTCCCCTTCAAATTTAGTCTCGCGGTGGACTTAACAGAAAGCGGAAATGCAGCCTGTCTTCTGGCCAAGGGCCAACATTTCCCCGCCGAGAAACGGTTGCAGGTGGATCTCCGTTTGGTGGATATCGAGGTTCCTGTTCTGGAACGGTACCTGGGAATTGCTACTCACATTCCTGATTTCCCCAAACTGGAGGTGGCGGACTGGATCCAAGGTGGTTCGGTCTCGGTGCAATTGCGCGCTTCGGCTGACCTTAAAGGAGTGAAGGGAGACCTTACCCTGCGGCTGAGGAAGGTTCAATTTGGACCGGAGGTAGTTGAGAGCGAGTTGACAGGTGAGACTCTGCGTCCCATCCTGGATTCGATTCAGACACGCGAGGACACCCTGCAACTGGGGCCCGTCTCCTTCGCCGAAAATCTTCTGACTCCCAAAAGCGAGGCCTGGGAACAGATCCAACAAGGCATGGTGGCCGAACTGATCAAGAACGATCCCGCCGCCGCCCTGAAAACCGGGGTCAAGATGCTGCAGGATTTCTTCGGAAAGTGATGGAGAAGCCATGCGGTCCATACAACTCAGCCGATCACCAGCTCTCTTGGGTGGGATGGTATGGAGCTTTCTGTGGTTGTTGATTCCCACGGGGAATGCTCAGGTACTGTTCTACGAAGACTTTGAGAGTCTCGAAGGTCACCTCCAAAATGGAACCGGAGAGATTAACTGTACCTCGGTTAGAGGTTGGACCCATACATGTCCAATAGACTGGAGCATCTATTCCAGTTCACATACTGAAAACTCAGGGATCACCGAATGGCGTGGGTGGTGTTTCACCACGCTCGATTTCTGGACCTGCGCGGATACCCAAGACCGCGCCAATTTTACACGGAGCTGGGGGATTTTCGCGGTAGCCGATCCGGATGAATGGGATGACACCTCTCCCGCTCCGACCGCATCCGGCACTTTCAACAGCTATCTGATTTCACCCTCCATCTCTATTCCAGCGGGTGTACCTGTCTTGATTGAGTTCGACTCGCACTACCGTCAGGAATCGCCCCAACGCGCGGTCTTCGTTGTCTCCGTGAATGGAGGCGCTGACCAGACGTTGTTGCAGTACTCCTCCAGTCCCACGGATGACAATGCGGGAGGTGATGTTCAGAATACTCATCTTGCCTTTAACCTCCCCGTCTCGGCTTCGCACACCAGCCTGGTTCTGAAATGGGGTTTGATAGAGGCCGGCAACAACTGGTACTGGGCGATTGATCACATTTGTGTCTCCGATGCTCGTGGTATTCCCACGCCAACCCCCAGCCCGACAGTGACAATTACTCCCACACCCTCCCAGACACCCACTTTCGGCTCAACCCCGACACTTCCCCCGGAGGCCCCACGCAAGCTGCTGTTCATCGGGATCGATGGCTGCCGTTCCGATGCCTTGCTCGCGGCGGATACACCCCATATCGATAGTGTCACAGCTACCGGTGTTTACAGTCTGGAATGTATGACTAGAGAGGGACAGGCCACGGTCAGTGGGCCAGCTTGGTCCTCGATGCTCAACGGTGTCTGGGCGGACAAACACCATGTGTATAACAACGACTTTTCCACGAACAACTACGCCCACTATCCGATGTTCTTCAAACGGCTGCGTGAGGTGTGGCCTGATTTCTATGGTGTCTCGGTGGTTCATTGGACTCCCATCAATACAGAACTCGTTGAAAGTGCTAATGAAGAGTTATCTGGAACCGATGCACAGGTAGGCCAACTGGGGGCTGCGGTAATGGCTGACCCAGATTTGGATGTCCTCTTTGTGGCTTTCGATGATGTGGATGGAGCTGGTCACAGCTATGGTTATGATCCCACCAATGAGAACTACTTGAATACCATCGAGATAACAGACAATTACATTGGATTAATTATGGATGGGCTATATGCGCGTCCCACCTATTACCAGGAGAATTGGCTCATCATTATTACCGCTGATCATGGGGGAATTGGCACCAGCCATGGCGGGAATTCCTTAGCGGAAAGAACCACCTTCTTGATTGTCAACGGTCCAGACTCACTCCAGGGAGCGATTTCTCCGGCGCCAGATCTCGTGGATGCCGGGGTGACCGCGCTCACCTTCCTGGCGGGAGAGCTGGACTGTGAATGGGATCTGGATGGAAAAGCGGTAGGACTTGATACCACCATCTTTCCCGAACCTACCCCCTGCCCCCAGTGTCCCACGAACCTTACCAGTTATGTCGATAACGAAAATTACCTGGTTATTCTTACCTGGACCCCCAGCGATGAGATCGAAGCCAGTGGATATGAGATTCTTCGTGATGGTGAGGTCATCGGAAGCGCCTCGCTGACTAAAAGCATCTTCCTTGATTTTCCTAGCAGGATTTCCACTGGGGTGAGCCAGACCCTCACTTACTCCCTGCGTGTGGCTGGAGCTTCCGCCGCTGGGATCTGCAAGGAGATCACTTGTATCGCCACCCTGTATTCAGGAGAGGTGTTTTACACCGAGACCTTCGATTCCCTGGAATCCTCTCTCAACACCGCTGTAGGCGAAACCGGGTGTGTCTCCACCCTGGGCTGGACTCATGTTCCCCCGCAAGGCTGGAGTATCGATAACTCCGGAATGAACATGGATACGGGGATCCTCGAATGGCGTGGGTGGAGCTTTGCCACCCCAGCTTTCTGGGTGTGCGCGGATGACCAGTATAGAAGCCTATTCGGACGGGGTAGCGGAGTTATCGCCATCGCCGATCCGGATGAATGGGATGACACCAGTCCCGCCGCTACCTCCAGTGGTCCATTCAACAGTATTCTTGTCTCTCCATCCATCCCGGTACGTGCCGGCGAGGAAACTCTGATTGCTTTCGATTCTCATTACCGCCAGGAATCCCCCCAGCGGGCCGAGTTCCGTGTCTCCATCAATGGGGAACCCGATCAGGTATTGTTAGGCTATTCAAGCGCCATCATGGATGACAACGAGGGAGACGATGTGCTGAACTCTCAGGTCCAGATTGTGATTCCCGCGCAGGCTACTGATTCTAATCTAGTGCTGAAATGGGCACTCCTCGAGGCGGGCAACAGCTGGTATTGGGCCATCGATAATCTCGCCTTGTACTGTCCCACCGGACAAAGTTCCATTCCCGGATGGAATGCATATTGATGTTGAATGTTGTTTTTCTACTTTGAAAGGAGCTCCGATGTCATACAGTCAATCCGTGCTGTCGTGTAGCCTCGTTGGCCTGTTGGTTGTCATCTCTATGGGAATGTGGGTGTCAATTGGAGGCGCTCAAATCAGTTCCACTCTTCCCCCCGATACACCGCGTAAGCTGCTCTTTATTGGAATCGATGGCTGCCGCTCGGATGCCTTGATCGCCGCGAACACCCCCAATATCGACAGTGTCATTGCCGGAGGAGCGGTCAATTACGAGACTCTGATTAAGGAAGGGCAAGTGACGGTCAGCGGTCCGGGCTGGTCCTCCATGCTCTCTGGGGTTTGGGCTGATAAACATCAGATCTTCGAGAACGATTTCTCAACCTCCAACCTGGAACAATACCCGGTCTTCTTTCAGCGTGTACGTGAAACCTGGCCGGATGCCTATATCGTTTCGGTGGTGAACTGGAAACCCATCAATGAATCGATTGTCGAGGGTGCCGATGAGGAATTGTATGGCAATGATGAGAAGGTGGGGCAACTGGGAGCCGAGGCCATGGCCAATCCCAATCTGGATATCCTCTTCGTGGCCTTCGATGAAGTCGATGGGGCGGGGCATAAGTTTACTTACGACCCAGCGGTCAAGGACTACCTGAATGTGATTGAGAAGACGGATGGGTACATCGGAAAAATCCTGGATGCCCTTCATGCCCGCCCCACATACAAAGAGGAGAACTGGCTCATCCTGATCACCGCCGACCATGGCGGGAACAACAAGGGGCATGGGGGACAGACACCGGAAGAGCGGACCATTTTTCTGATTGTGAATGGTAAAGACTCCCTCAAGGGTACCATTACCCCCGCCCCCATGCTGGTGGATGCCGGGGCGACTGCCTTGACCTTCCTGACCGGTGGATTGAAGTGCGCCTGGGATCTGGATGGCAAGGCGTTTGGACTCGATCCCAAGGTATTTCCCGCTCCATCCCCCTGTCCCCGTTGCCCAAAACGGCTCTCCAGTGAAGTCAATGAGGAGAAGGGTGAGGTCACTCTCCACTGGACCCCTGGTCAGGCGATTAACCTGACAGGGTATGAGATTCTACGTGATGGAAAGGTGATCGCCAGCATCGGTCTCGCGGAGGATCACTACACGGATCATCCCACCCTGGATTCCACGAATATCTGCCAGATCTTTACCTATACTTTACATATGAAGGGTATCTCTCCCGCATTGGTGTGCGAGGACCTGACCAGTACCGCTGTATTAATAACGGGTACGCCCTTCTTCACTGAGACGTTCGATAATTTGGAGCCTTCTCTTGGAAAGGCTGAGGGTGAGACGGGTTGTACTGCTGTAAAGGGTTGGACCCACACCCCGCCAGCGGGGTGGAGCGTGGACAACTCGAGCATGGGTGCGGGGGGGATTCCCGAGTGGCGTGGCTGGAGTTTCGCCACCCCCGCCTTCTGGGTGTGCGCGGAGGATCAGAATCGAAGCGGGTTTTCTCTGGGAAAAGGGGTGATTGCGATTGCTGATAGCGATGAATGGGCCGACACCGAACCCGCACCGGCCAAGGGACAGACCTTCAACAGCATTCTTGTCTCTCCGGCGGTACCACTGCCAGACAAGGAGGAAACCATCCTTGTGTTCGATTCGCATTACCGTCAACAGAGACCTCAACGAGCGGAATTCCGTGTCTCGATCAATGGCGGGCCGGATCAAGTCTTGTTGCGTTATTCTCTCTCCACCACGGATGACAACACCGGGATGGATGTGATCAACAAGCGTGTCCGTATCATTCTCCCCGCCCAGCCTGCTCAGTCCTCGGTGGTGATGAAATGGGCGCTGTTGGAGGGGAACAACAACTGGTTCTGGGCGATCGACAATGTCGCGTTGTATAAGTCCGTGAGGAAGGTTGGCGGATAGGAAATCGGGCAGCCTATTCAAGGCAAACGATATTGTTTCTGTATTGCAGTCTTATGACCACATGTTATAGCCATGGCGTTCTGACACATTCAATTTATTTCTTGTCGAGAACATTTTTGAATTGACGAGACATCATTAACTTCGTATTCTGCTCAATGTGGTGCTTCTGTAGTTGTATGACATATGCATAATATAAGCGAGGTGCTTCCGATGCGGACAGTGACACAGCGTTTGGTGGGGACCAGTGGGTCCATGCTTCCTCTCTCCTTTGGTTTGGCCCTGTTGGTTGGGCTTCTCTCCCTCGGTGGTATGGCCTGGGGCGATACCTTTAACTGCGGGTCGGATGGCTCGGATGGAGCGCTGACTTATCCCGTGAGGGATGGTTCTCCCTATGAGGTCGATTTTGTCGCCAAGGACCTCGGGATCAATGCCGATGGAGATGCGGTCTACAACTTCACCACTATCAACATCCCCGCCAATGTGACCGTGAACTTCCCGGCGGATAAATCTGGCTGGGCTCCGCTCTACTGGCTCGCTTCAGGGGATGTCATCATTTCGGGGACATTAGATCTGATTGGTGCGAAGGGACACGACAATTCGGATAGTGTTCCTGGAAAACCCTCGATGCCGGGAAGTGGTGGTTATCCAGGGGGGTGGGGGGGGTCCAGTGTAATTGGTACGTACGCTCATAATGGATTTGGTCCCAGAGGATATTCCTGGGGTTGTGCATATTTTATGGATGATACAAATGCCTTACCCCAAGGCGTTCATCCTGGTAGTTACTATCTCTTCCCACTGACCGGAGGATCAGGTGGTGCCGGCGGTGTTGGTTCATCTCCATCATCTGGGGGAGGAGCAGGAGGTGGTGCATTACTTTTGGCAAGCAATACAATGATTTCGGTAAATGGAGCGCTTCTTTCAGATGGAGGGGGTGCTGGAGACGACGTATTATCCACAGGTAATTGTGGAGTACTTGGTTGGGGAGGAGCAGGTGGCGCATTTCGCCTTGTAACTCCAACTATCAATGGTAATGGACTCATTAGTTCAAAGGCGGGTGATTCGAATGATTGTATGCTGCAATGGCACGGTAGTAGCGAATCTGAAGATGGTTGGATCCGTATTGAATCCGATCAAGATAATTACACTGGTTCGATTATCTGTTCCAGATTCCGTCGTGTCCCCCTGATTGAATCCGCTGTCTATGGCCTTCCCAATTCCGTGGACACGGGGATTCCCTCAGCCCGTGTAACCAAGATTGGTGGTGTCTCACTCCCTGAGGTTCCTGGTGGAAGTTTCACAGTCCCCGATGTGGTTTTGAATACAAGTGAGCCAGTCCTCTTTGAGATTGAAGCAGAGAATATCCCGGTTGGGACGACGTTTAAGATTCAGCTTTTTAATGAGACGACCTATGCCTCGGAGGAAACCTCCTATCCTTTAGTGGGGACAGCAGCGCTTTCTTCGGCGACGGCCAGTATCACAATCCCGAATGGGAACACCTGGGGTTACGTGTACGCGACATTTACACGCTAAGAGCGAAAGGGGCGTAACCGATGCGTATCCACCGAAGAACGTGGTTGGCGTTCCTATTCTTGACGGCGTGCTTTTGTCAGCCAGTCTATGCAGTAGACACTGACCGTGATCAGCTAGACGATGACAAAGAGGCGTCTTGGGGAACGGATATCAATAATCCGGATTCCGATGGTGATGGTTTCCTTGATGGTGAAGAGGTTGAAAATAGAACCCAACCAATGGATGCAACCAGTTATCCAAATCTGGTTGGTACTGGAGAAATTACTCTCTTCACCCCCGCGTTCTCGGTGTTGAATAATGCCGCACCCTCAACCAGCGGAGTGGAACAGACGCTATTCACCCCCGCGTTTTCGGTGCTCAATAATGCCGCACCCTCAACCAGCGGAGTGGAACAGACGCTCTTTACCCCCGCGTTTTCGGTGCTCAATAATGCAATTCCCTATTATAGTGGTGTTGAGTATTCCATCTACTCTCCAACCTTTGCGTTGATCAATGGCCAGCTCGATTGTTCTCAAACTGGCCTGCCCCCCTATCTGACCTCTCTTCGTCTTTTTGACCTCAATGGCGAACCCTATGCGGGGTATGCGGAATACACAGACACCGCGCAGGTGGGAGTTGCGGTCACAACCAGTTGTGGGGCGGACTCCCTATTGGTGAGTACCGATGATTTTCAAACCTCAGAATCCATCCCATATTCAGCCACCTTCACCTACACCTTCACCGATGATACGGATGGATACAAAAAGTTGTGGGTGAAGGCGGTTAAGGACGGCGAGGAAAGTACATCGGTCGTGGATGGGATCTGGTTGCGCAAGCCAGAATCACTCTCATTGGATCTAGCGGAGTCAACGCCGGGTTGGATTCTTTTGACGGGTGAAGTGGATGAATGGTGTTTCATCGGGCGTGGGGGAACGGTGGTCACGGCGGTGGTGAACCCCATGGCCCCCACGGAACCCTACCTCGGCCAGGCGCGTGTCAACCTGGTCGGACCGGATGGATCGGCGCTCGGTTCTGCCGAAAGTGGTTCCTGGGGTGCGAAGGCTGTCCTCGCTAATGTCACCCTCCCCATGGATGGCGTTTACCGTGCTCAAGTCGGAGCGGACACCGCCAATCCCAACGCCACGGGCAACTACACACTCACGATCTACAATGTCACTCCCAACTCATATGCACTGATTCTCAATCAAGAACACCATGCCTTGATGACTTCTCCCTATGCCATGGATCTGTGGACCTTTAGCGCTCCGGCGGGGACCCAGATACGCCTGGATCATGTGAATGCCTCGGGTGCGGGGGTCTCGTATCAATTGACTGGCCCCTCCAGTTGGTCAGGTTTTTCCGGCCTCACCGATGACTCCGAACTGATCAATCTCCCCGAGACGGGAACCTACACGCTCCAGGTGACCTCGCCCTCCGGTGCAAGTGGTGTCGGCTATGCCTTTGTAATGAGGCAGACATCCATCACGGATCTGGCCTTGGGAGTTCCTTATTATGGCCAGTTGGGCGGCACTGGTTTCGCGCAGCTCTTCCATGTGAATCTGCCGGAGGCCTCCCCCTTGAGTTTGAAATTGGATGATGCCTCGGAGGGGAATGTGAACACCCTCTATGCCCAACATGGTTCCTCTCCCACCCGTAGCGAGTTCTCTTATCAAGCGCAAGGCTCCTCGGCTGATAAGAGCATCCTTATCCCCATGGCCACCGTGGGCGACTGGTACATCCTCCTCTATAGCGATGACTGCATTTCAGCGGGCTCCTTCACCATGACCGCCGATGGCGGGAAACTGCATGTAACCGGTGTAAGTCCCGATAAACAAGGGAGCACGCAGGCCGCCGAGCTCATCATCACTGGTGCGGGCTTCAGCCAGGATTGTGTAGTTACTCTAGACCAAGGTGCCACATCCTACTCGCCAACTGAACAAAACTACATTTCTTTGGAACGTTTAGATGCTGTTTTCGACCTGACCACACTTCCGGCTGGCGCTTATCAAGTTCATGTCGCCCGTGGAGAGGATTCTGATGAGGTTTCCTTCGAAGTCCTCGAAGGAGGTAAGGCCAACCTGGTAACCAACTTGGTTGTGCCAGGATGGGTTCGCTATAACACGAGTAGCACGATCTATGTGGAATATCAGAACACGGGCGAGATTACGATGCCAGCCCCGCTCTTAGAACTCTCCGCAGTACAGAATGATAGGCAAGGGGCATGGTTGACACTCTCAAGTGATAGATTAGCTCAGGGTTTTTGGACATCAGCCACACCAGATGGTTTTTCCCACTCAGTCCAGTTTCTCGCAAGTGGAGAAAACCCAGGCATGCTGCAACCGGGTGAATCTGGGCGTGTGCCTGTTTATTATGTCGGCTGGGAAGAACCATGGGATTTTAGTTATCCCCCAATTAATTTCGAGCTCAGTGTGTTGGTCGCTGACAGTACCGCCGAAATCGAATGGTCCGCCTTGAAGGATGACATGCGCCCGGATGATATCTCCGAGGAGGCCTGGGAGCCGGTTTATGCCAACTTCATCGCTCAAACCGGTTCCACTTGGGGTGACTATGTCAAGATGCTTGATGACAACGCCCGTTACCTTCACCGTCTCGATGAACGGGTGACGGATATAAGGGATCTTCTCTCATTTGAAGTCATGCAGGCACGTGGCCTCAGTATTACAAATACTCTGGCCAGTGAAGTAGATGCACTAATGCAGGCTCCTGGTCCAAGTCTTTCTTTTTCACGTAGTTTTAGTACCGATGTACCCCAGCATTTTGAAAAGGGAAGGCTTGGCTATGGCTGGTCGGATAACTGGGATCGATCCGTTGTGATTGAAGATGATGGAACAGTCATCCTTCATGGCCCGGGAGGTTCCCGCCGTACATACAAGCCTGACAGCCGGGATGAGTCTTACTTCGCACCTTCGGGCGATTATTCGACATTGACTGCCCTATCCGGGGGAGCATTCTCCCTTCAGGAATCCGGTGGAACCATTTATGCCTACCGCAGTGATGGCAAACTCAATTATGTTTCCGACACGCATGGGAACAAGATTATCTGCACCTATTCCGGTGATCTCCTGACCCGTTTGACACACTCCGCTGGCCCGTATCTTCAACTCACGTATAGCGGAGATTTATTGACCTCTATCTCTGATTCGGTGGGGCTGACTACAACTTTCACCTATGATGATGAACATCTTCAATCATCCACCAATTACCAGGGATTGACGAATGCGTATACCTACGTTACTGGAGAAGGTGGAGCAAGTGAACACGCACTCACAGCAATCACCCACACTGACGGAACAGTCAGCAATTATGAATATGACACTCAAGGAAGGTTGACAAAAAAGAGTGGTTGCTGCGGGTCTCCTGAACAAACCCTTTATGCTTATGACTCTGCTGGCCGAATTACTTCCACCGACGCATTGAACAACTCATCGCAATACTATTACGATCATCGGGGCATTTTAGTACGTACTGAAGATCCACTGGGTCATGTTGTCCATCGTTCTTTCAACTCTGAGGGACAGTTGGTGCAGGTGACTGACCCCGCTGGCCGTTCTCAAACCTACGGCTATGATGAAAGTGGCAACCGTATCAGCGAGACTGACGCTCTCGGTTATTCCACGCATTTCACATATACACCTGAACTGAATCGTCTTGCCAAGTTAACGGATGCCAATGGTAATAAAACAAGTTATGTCTATGAAGCAGATGGAGATCTCGCGTCCATAACTTATGCTGATGGCAGCCATGAGAACTGGACCTATGACAGCCAAGGGAATCGTATTACATGGACCAACCGCCGTGGACAGACCATTCACTATACCAATGATTCAGAGGGAAGACTCATCTATCGGCTCTATCCGGATGGAGTCACCCACACTTTCAATTATAGCACAAATGGTAACCTTGCTGGATATACAGACCCACTCGGATCTACCATTCAAGAATATGATTCCAATGATCGCCTAATCAAAATCACATATCCTGGGAATCATTGGCTGGCCTACACTTACGACGATGCTGGGCGACGCACTTCAATGACCAACGAACTGGGGAATAAGTCCAATTATCAATACGATTCAATGGGACGGCTAGAACGGTTGACAGATGAAAATGGAGTTGAGTTAGTTGTCTATACCTACGATTCCTTGGGACAAATGACTCTGAAAACACTTGGTAATGGTGTCTATTCAACCTACACTTACGATTCCGCTGGTCAGTTGCTTGATCTTTTTAATCACAAACCAGATGGCTCCGTGCTTTCACGTTTCCAATATACATACGATAACCGTGGACGTCGAGACTCGATGACCACGACCTATGGGAATGGTGATTCACGAACCAACTTAGCGGGTACTTGGAAATATGATTATGATGATATAGGTCAACTTATAGGTTGGACTGCACCTTGGGGAAAACGAGTAGAATACAATTATGATGCCTTGGGTAACAGAATTATTGTTAATTACAATGGTAAGGTAATAAACTATTCCATTAACAATCTTAACCTATATACACAAGTCGGCAACAATAAGTATCAATATGATTCTGATGGTAATATGACCAAGATTATCACAATAGAGGGGGATACATCTTTTAATTGGTCAGTAGATAATCGATTAATATCAAGTACAGGAGTCAATGGTATATTGTCGTACTTTTATGATGCTCGCGGATATCGTAGGCGCGCTACAAGCAGTATGAATAATACAGATTTTATCTTTGACTCAGTTGGATTTGATAATGTAGTTTCTGAGTTTATTAATGATTCATTTTCTAATGGGATCCATTATTACTATGGTAATGGCCTACTAAGTTTTATTAATCAATCATCTGGCATGATGTTTTTTGTAGATGATGACATGGGGAATGTGTCGGAGCTATTAGACATTCAATCAAATATGAAGAATAATTATTCATTTGATCCTTATGGTGAATTGATAGATAAAGGTGAGTCATTTTTCAATAGATTTAAATATATTGGAGAATATGGCGTAAGCCATGAAGAGTATGAATTATACTTAATGGGATCACGATATTATAGTTCAATCTTGGGTCGATTTGTATCCATTGACCGGATTAAAATAGATGGCAATGACATTAACATGACACGATATGTTAAAAATCGACCATTGTATTTTATTGATCCATATGGTTATTCTGCACAAACAAAAGGTCCAGGGCAAAAAAAATGGATTTGTCCAAATTACCCAAATGGCATAATGAGTCAAGAAGAAGCAGAAAAGGACAAACGATGTAATGACCACAATGCCAACTTGTGTCTTAATGCACTTCCTGGTGATAGTAATCTGTGTGATTGTGTACATAATTATAATAGTACTAAATGTTCTAGTGACATGACGATTTATGCTCCCGAAGAATGTTTGGGTCCTACCCCTCCAAGTACATGTAATATGCCAGCTGATAATAAAGGCAATAAAGCAAATAAATTGGGGTCATCAAACGGTTTGAATGATTGCGGAAATGGTGGTGATTCAAGTTCCCAACCTGTTGGCTCCTCCGACCCCAACGAAAAAATCGGCCCCAAAGGGTATGGTTCATCTGGTTTCTTGACGACTAACCAGGTGTTCCCATACACAATCCACTTCGAGAATGAATCCAGTGCCATGGCTCCGGCGCAGATGGTGACCATCACCGACCCGCTCGATACGGATTTAGATGTGACTACGGTGGAATTGACTGGAGTGGGATTTGGCGATCATTACATCACCATTCCGACAGGCACCCAGCATTTTGAGACCACGGAGTCCATCACCTACAATAACACCACCTTTAATGTGGAGATCGAGGCTGGGATTCACCCCAAATCGGGCAACACTCCAGCGGAGATCTATGTTCACTTTACCTCCATCGACCCCAATACCAGTCTGCCGCCGAGTGTGGATGTCGGTTTCCTGCCCCCCGAGGATGGCACCGGGCGCGGGATGGGTTACTTCAATTACACTGTCAAACCCAAGGCGGACCTGGCTACGGGAACCGAGATCCGCAATGTGGCCTGGATTGTGTTCGATGGTCAGAACTCCATCGCCACCAATCAGGTGGACCCTCATGACGCCACCCAAGGGACCGACCCGGATATGGAATGCCTCAACACCATTGATTCCGGCGCGCCTGAAAGTCAGGTCAATGCCCTCCCAGCCCAGTCAACCAGTCCTTTTCTAGTCAGTTGGACCGGCCAGGATGATAACAGCGGAAGCGGAATTGCCTCTTACGACATCTATATGTCGGATAATGGTGGTTCCTACCAGATTTGGCTTCAGGGAATCACCCAGACCTCCGCGAAATTCACCGGTAAGGTTGGTCACACCTACCGCTTCTATTGCATCGCTACGGACAATGTGGGGCATGTCGAGGAGAAGTCGCCCATTACAGCCGAAGCCACCACATTCACCACCTCTGGCCCGACACCGACGAAGACTCTGAAACCCACAAGAACCCGCATCCCCACCCGTACCCGTACCTTCACCCGTACCCGTACTCAGACCCCCACGGTCACCCTCAGTCCGACCTTCACCCCGACCAGGACCTTGTCGCCGACTATCACCCCCACCCCCACCCGGACCCGTACCTCCACCAAGACACGCACGATCACCCGTACCCCCACTCTGACTCTGACAGTCACACCGACGTTGAGTCAGACCTTTACACGGACCTGTACCCCCACCCTCAGTCCCTCATCAACCCGGACATGGACAGGAACACCAACACCCAAACCAACAGTTACAAATACAGCAACACCTACTCCTTCCATGACCCGGACTCCCTTCCCGACCAAGACCCCTACCCGTACCCCCAGCACCACCGCGCCTGACCGGGATGGTGATGGAGTCGCGGATTCGATCGAGGCTAAAGGGGGTGACGGAAATCTGGATGGACTTATGGATATGACACAGTACAACGTTGCCTCTTTCATCCCTTCAACCCACTCACGATTCCTGACACTGGCCGCGCCACCGTGGTATTTCCTCAAGGATGTAAAGCCATTGGGTCTCGAAAGCATTGGAGAGACAGTTGATGGGGTATCCTTCCCCTTGGGCTTGTTCCATTTCGCCGTAAAGTGCCCATCCAAGGGTGCCGAAGTGTCTTTGACGCTGTATCTCCCCATGGGAACAAGTGTCACCGGGTTCATGAACTATGGTCCCACCCTGGAATCGCCAGAACCACATCTGTATTCCTTCTTGCGTACAGATGGGCAGGGAGCAGTTATTGGTTCAAAGACAATCACTCTTTATCTGAAAGATGGTGGCTGGGGTGATAACGGCCAGAGTGTGGATGGGTGGATTGAACTCCTCTGTGGCCCGGCCCGGCCCGTGGTCGATAAGGATAAGGACAACCAAATTGATATCATGATTCCCTCGAATGCCTTGAGAGATGGCTCCTCTTCAGTCGGGGAGTATGAGAATTATAGATAGTCAAGAATCAACTGATCGGAGTGGTGGTTGTAGTGCCCTCCCGGATGTCATTCTCCCTCGTGGAGATTGCCATCCGTGAGGGGTGGCAAGGGGTAACCTGTCCTTCAATATCCTAGGAAGGGGCCTCGAAAAATCTTTACCAATCGTGCGTAATCGTGATTGATGTTGAACACATCTCGCTCTATTCTCTCTTCATAATTTGTAATCACCCCACACAGCAAATCACTTCTGGAGGACTGAACCATGCGCGCCTTGTATGGATTAAGTGTGATTCTATTGGCTTTGCTGTCTTGCTCCAATCCAATGGCTAGAGGTGAGGAAACCCTCCCTGGCGCCATCGCTTCCACTCTGTCTTTACCCAATAATGAGTTTGTGATCGGGAATGACAAGGTCGAACGCCGGATCAGTGCGGCGAGTGGTGGACCGGTCAGGACCTTAGCTCTGGTCAACCGCCTAACCAATGAGACCATGGCAGCTTCCGGAGATGAATTCCGCCTAGTCCTGGGCGGCCGGACTTTAACCCATCAGGATTTTTCCGTTCAGGAAGTGGTGCCATACCGCGGGGATGATGGGAATGAACTCAAGGTCC
>CAYRBI010000072.1:0-27880 GCA_964422415.1 uncultured bacterium
TTGGATGCCTCTGATGGAAGTCCCACTGGCCAGGTCAATGTCGATGCCAATGGCGCGCTTACTCTGCAATCCGCTTCCGGACAGAATCTCAAGATTCTGCCACAAGGCAGTGGAGGTTCGGATGGCCAATTCTTAAAAACCGATGGTAGTGGCAATGTCTCCTGGGCAACGGCCAGTGGCGGCAGCGACTACACTGCTGTGACCAAATCTACGAATCAGGATTTTGATGGTACATCTTTGGTCAATGATACTGAGCTGACCGTTACATTCGCCGCCAACTCGGTCTATGAGATCGAGGGAATCATTTTCGCCATCGAGAAGGAGGTTGGTGATGGAGACATGCTGATCAATGTTTCACTCCCCTCCGGTGGTAATGGCGGAATCTTCTTCTCCGATCCCTCATATGTTTACGGGACCAGGCCACTCTCGTACCGTCGAACCGATAGTATTGATGTGTATGTTGAAACCACCAAGACTGCCGTCTCGTTCCGTGGGCTCCTGGCAACCGCTGGCAGCGGAACCTTCACGTTGAAATTCGCCCAGTATGCCTCCCCTGGAAGTTTACGCATACTTGCGGGGTCCTACTTCAAATACAAACAGGTGAACTGAACCATTTACCTCACTGCATGCTAGCGGTATTGGCTGTTGGAGAATCTGGAAGAGCAGGGAGTGAGTGATGAATGGCAGGGATCGAATGATGAGACAGAAAAGCTGCTCGATCGTATGGGTATATGCTGTTCTGGCGGTGGGGATGATTCCGCTCCAAATCCAGGCGGAGCCATCCAATGGCAATGGCATCCGGCTGCTCTCCATCACCATGGATCTTTGGTCCGCTGCTCATGTGGTGAATGCGACAGGAACACAGGCCCGTATTTCCGGTTCTTACGATGGCCAGATTGCCTTGTCCAATCGAGATGGTTTCCAGGTCATGATCCAGCGTCCCGCCCTCCCTGCAGTGGAGAATACACCTACACCCTCTTGGACTCCCACGGCTTCGTTAACACCTTCAGCCTCTCCTACCCCCACATGTACGCTCTCATTCACAAGCACCCGGACTCCCACGCCATCCACTACCGCGATTAATACCCCCACTGTCACTGTGTCTCCAACCCAGTCTTCGACATCTACTCCGACTTCAAGTCAGACCCTTACTCCGACTGTGACACCCAGCTCGACAAGGACAGGTACCCCCACCCTCACATTGACATGGACACTGACCCCAACACCCACTCCGACAATCACGCAGACTGTCTCTCCGACGCCGACTCTCTCCTTTACTCCCCGCCCAACCCCATCGGCCACGGTGACTGCCATCGCCACATCCACACCCACCCCACCTGATGAAGATGGAGATGGTGTTCCGAGCTTTGTCGAACACGATGCGCCCAATGATGGGGATTCCAACCTGGATGGGATCGCGGATTCTATCCAGTCCGAGGTGGTGGCCTTTCCCAATGCGGCGGATGGGCGTTATCTGTCGCTGATCGCCCCACCGGAGACTCAGTTTCAAGAAGTGATAGCAGTCTCGACCGCCTCCACTCCGGCCGCTCTCCCCGTGGGGGCTACCGCGCCGTATGGGTTAGTCCATTTCGCCATCGAGGGGATTTCCTCCAAGAACCGGTTTGCTTTGACCCTGTTGGCGCCCGAGGACACGGAGGGGCTCACCTATTGGAAATATGGCGGTACACCGGAGGAGGGGACTCCGCACTGGTATGCGTTCGATTATGATGGAGTGACTGGTATGGAGATGAACGGCCGGGTCATCACGCTCTGGTTCCTGGATGGCGCGCGTGGTGATGATGACCTGACGGTGAATAAAGTTCTCGTTGATCTGGGCGCCCTTCTTTTGGAAGGCTCCTTGGAGGTCAGGCACTGGAGTCTGTATTGAGTGAAGAGAACACGGAGAAGGGATTAAAGATGGGGCGGTTCCGTGTGGAGAATGGAGGTAGTTGGTGGTGACCGTGGATCTCCTCTCGAATCCTATGCAATCTGTTGAGGATGAAGTCTTTGCATTTCCAGAAACTGAACCTGAACCCCAGCCGCAGTTCGTGAAAAGTGGTGAAGGTCCAGTTGATGCCCTTGTGGTGGCGGCCGGGTCGGGCCGACGGATGGGGGATGCTCTCCTGGGGCGTAACAAAGTGCTGGTTCCACTGGCGGGGAAGCCGTTGGTGCTCTATTCGCTGGAGACCTTGCTGAACTCCGGTTTGGTACGCCGCCTCGTACTGGTCTACCGTGCTGAGGACAAGACAGAAATAAGTGAGATGCTCCAGTCCGCCGGTCTGAAGGAACAGATCGATATGGTTCCAGGCGGAGAGGCACGGTTCGACTCGGTTTGGAATGGGCTCCAAGCGCTGGCGCAACTCTCCAGTGGCCGTCCAGAGATTGTCGTGATCCACGATGCCGCACGCCCCTTTGTCACCAAGCGGATGATTCAGGAGTCGGTCGAGCAGGCGCGAAAACATGGGGGAGCCACAGTCGCCATTCCCCTTACGGATACCCTCAAGCGTGGTAGTGGGGAATTCCTCCATGAAACCCTGCCCCGCGATGAGCTCTACCGGATCCAAACCCCACAGACCTTTCGTTACAACCTGCTCCGGCAAGCCCATAAGGAATTCCGCGAGGCCCCTGACCCCGCAGTGACCGATGATTGTATGTTGCTGGAGCGGCGTGGTTACCCCATCGCCCTGGTCTTAGGAGAGGAGATCAACCTTAAGGTGACCACCCCGGTTGATTTCCACATCGCCGAAGCCATTCTCCAGTCCCTGCAAAGGCAGGCTAGCGCCGCGAAGATCAGTACTCTCAAGACCGCTCCGATTCTCCCGCCACCACACACTCCGGTCAGTCCGGCAAAGGCCAGTATCCCGGAGGCCAACACCCAATCGCTCGATATTCCCCCTTCCGGCAGGCCAGCGAATATCTTTGAATCGATCAACCTCTCTTGGCTCGCTCAACATACCCGCCAAGAGAAGAGCCAGGGGCCACCCCCCCGGCATTCATTGTCTCAGCAAGTGAAAAGCATCATCGAACGCGCCATGAAGTTTGCTTCGGTATTTGGAGGAACATTGGTTTCGACCGAACATCTCCTACTCGGATTGCTCGATGAACCGGATACAAGGGCTGAGGCTCTCCTGGTGAAGATGGGAGTCCCACTCAAGAAGTTACATGAGAAAACCCACCAATGTATGCAGTTGGCGGAACACTCTGGAACAGACAGCGCCGCTCATTTCTCTCCCGCCGGTGTGGCGGCCATTCAACTCGGCAGTGAGGAGATGAGGAACTATGGCAAGGAGGCCATGGATACGCGGCACCTGTTGCTCGGATTGCTATTGGCAAGCGAAGGAAAGGCCGCGCGGCTACTGTTGGATGAGGGAGTCACCTTGGCCAGACTTCGTCTGGAGATTGCCCGTTTCAAGGAGAGCGAAGGCCCTCCTTCAACCCCACCCTAAAGGAGATATGAACTGATGGACTCTACACGGCTGACCGAACGAGCCCGGCAGGTCATGAGACATGCCAAGGAAGAAGCTCAGCAGATGGAGTGCGGTCATGCCTCCACTGAACACATCCTCCTGGGACTTATCAATGAGACCGACAGCGTGGCGGTTGCTGCTTTGAAACACCTGGGCGCCGATCTTTCCCTGTTGCGAGAGAGGATGCAATCCTACATTCAGAATACCTCCTATGAGGTGGTGAAAGGCGGGAATATCTCTCTTTCAACCAGTGGCAAACAGGTCCTCCAGTTCGCTGATCAGGAGGGACGGATCCTGGGAGTAAACTTTATCGCAACCGAACATCCATTGTTGGGCCTCATCCGTGAGGGCGAGGGAATTGCCGCGAAGGTACTCTTGGATCAGGGGATTGACCTTGACAAAGCGAGGGCTGAGGTCCTGCGTTTGATGGGGATGGGTGGCGGTCAAACAGTAGAGCAACCCGCCCACCATAGCGTGATGTCTCCACCATGCGAAGCGGTCATCCGGAAAGCCAAGGACACCGCACTCAGGTTTGGAGGGCCTTGGGCTTTATCGGAGTATCTCCTTCTCGGCTTGCTCAATATTCAAGGGACCAAAGCCCTCGCGCTCCTGGTGCAACAGGGAGCCAATCTTTCGGGATTACGTGAGAAAACCCTTGTGTGTGTGAAAAAAGGTTGTGAATCTAGCATGGAGAATCCATCTTTGCGATCTCCAAGTGGGGAAGGTGCCATCGAACTTGGTTGCGAGGAGGCCAAGAACGACGGAAAGCCCTTGATGGAGACCGAACACCTGTTGCTCGGATTGCTGCGTGTAGGCGAAGGTAACGCCGCGAAGCTTCTGCAAGCCGAGGGGATCACTTTGGACAAGGTTCGTGCCGGAATGGCCAGTTTTGAGGAGTGTACTGCCCCCTTTTTCCTGTAAAATACACCCTACCCCTCAACATTTCCTGCTTTCTCAGCGATAATTAAGAGACAAGGGCGGAATCTTTTCCCCCCCCACCCCAACCCTCCCCCGCCAGAGGGGAGGGCTGAAAACACATAAAACTGTGAACTCCGAACAACTCCCTCCCCCCTGGCGGGGGAGGGTTGGGGTGGGGGGGAAGGCCCATTAGCCAGTCAGGAAGATACACACGCCCCCCTCAGGGAGGAAACCCGAGGGGGGCTGTGCTAATATACAAACATGGAGAAATGGATGACTCACGGTGGGTTGAATCGTGTGTTGAAACACCTTCAACCATACCGTAGAGGAGCTGCGAACTTATGAACTTTGAACGACTTACAGAGCGAGCTCGCCAGGTGATGCGACGCGCTAAGGAGGAAGCCCAACGGATGGGGTGCACCCATGCCTCCACCGAACACATCCTCCTGGGTCTCATTAATGAGACCGATAGTGTGGCGGTGACTGCCTTGAGAAACCTGGGAGTCGATCTTTCACTCCTACGCAAGAAGACGCAGTCGTTTATACAGAACACCTCCTATTTTGTGGAGAAGGACGCGACTTCGACGCTCTCTCCGGGTGGCAAGCATGCTATCCAGTTTGCCTCACAGGAGGCGCAAAGCCTGGGAGTTAATTTTATTGGAACCGAGCATCTCCTACTGGGAGTTATCCGCGAGACTGAGGGGATTGGAGCACGGGTTCTTCTGGGCCAGGGAGTTGACCTGGTCAAGGCGCGGGCCGAGATCTTGCGTTTAATGGGAGTGGGTACGGGTGGCGCTGGTGATGCCCAGGCGCAGACCACCAAGAAGAAATCGAAAACACCCGCTCTGGATGCCTTCGGAACCGATCTGACCGAGCTGGCCCGCATGGGCAAACTCGATCCGGTCATCGGACGTCATGATGAGGTCGAACGGGTTATCCAGATCCTCTGCCGCCGGACCAAGAATAACCCGGTACTAATTGGCGAGGCTGGTGTCGGTAAGACCGCCATCGCGGAGGGACTTGCCCAGAAGATTGTCAACAAACAAGCCCCGGATCTTCTGGCGAACAAACGGCTCATTACCCTTGACCTGGCGGCCCTGGTGGCCGGCACCAAGTACCGTGGCCAGTTCGAGGAGCGCCTCAAGGCGGTGCTGGAGGAGATCCGACGCAATGACAACATCCTGTTGTTCGTCGATGAGCTCCACACCCTGGTGGGCGCGGGAGCCGCCGAGGGTTCGATGGATGCTTCCAACATGCTCAAGCCCGCCCTGGCGCGGGGAGAGCTCCAGTGCATCGGCGCCACCACCCTGGAGGAATACCGCAAGTACATCGAGAAGGACAGCGCGCTGGAAAGGCGCTTCCAGAATATCATTGTCAATCCGCCCTCGGTGAAAGAGACCGTCGAAATCCTGAGAGGCTTGGGTGAAAAATACGAAGCTCACCATCAGGTCCGCTATACCGAGGCAGCGATTACCGCCGCATCTGAGCTTTCCGACCGCTATATCACTGACCGTTTCCTTCCCGATAAGGCCATTGACCTGATCGACGAGGCTGGGGCCCGAGCGCATCTGCGCGCCACCACCCGGCCACGGGAGTTGAAGGAAATGGAAGACCGCATTGAGCAGCTCAACCAGGAGATCGAGGCCGCCACTGTCACCGAGGAATTCGAGAAGTGTATGGATCTCAAGCAACTCCGTGATGATCTGCGCGATGAGATCGAACACAAGAAGCTGGAATGGGAGGAACGCCGTTCGCGGGAGGAAAACCGCGTGGTGGTGGATGAGGAGGATATCGCTTATCTCGTCTCCAAGTGGACCGGTATTCCGCTGATCAAGCTTGAAGAGAGTGAGAGCGAGCGCCTGCTGAAGATGGCGGATGAACTTCACAAACGCATCGTCGGGCAGGAGGACGCCATCCAGACCATCTCCAAGGCCATCCGCCGTTCACGCGCTGGCTTGGCGGAGAGAAAACGTCCTATCGGCTCTTTCATGTTCCTCGGTCCCACCGGCGTGGGCAAATCGGAACTGGCCAAGGCCTTGGCTGGTTACCTCTTTGGTAACGAAGAGGCCCTGATCAACATCGACATGTCTGAGTACATGGAGAAGTTCGCGGTCTCGCGTCTGGTCGGCGCCCCTCCGGGGTACATCGGACACGATGAAGGTGGGCAGCTGACCGAGAAGGTGCGCCGCCGCCCCTACTGCGTGGTGCTCCTCGATGAGATCGAGAAGGCTCACCCGGATGTGTACAACATCCTCTTGCAAGTGCTCGAGGAGGGACGTCTGACTGACACCACGGGCCGGGTGGTGGACTTCCGCAACACGGTTCTCATCATGACCTCGAACATCGGCACCCAGGATATTGTCAAGAGGACCGGCATGGGTTTCGAGGCCCACAATATGTCCCTCGATATGGCAAGCATCAAGGAACGCCTGATGAGTGAACTCAAGCGGAACTTCCGTCCCGAGTTCCTCAACCGCGTGGATGATGTGGTGGTCTTCCATCCACTGGATGAGGATCACATACGTAGCATCATTGATATTCTGGTCCGTGACATCGAGAGCCGGTTCAAAGGGAGCACGACCCGGATTCACCTCTCGGAGGCGGCCCGGGCCTTTATTCTTGAAAAGGGATTTGACGCGGTTTATGGGGCCCGTCCCCTCAAGCGGGTTCTCCAGAGGTATCTGGAGGATCCCCTGGCGGATGAGATTTTGCGTGGGCGTATCTTTGAGAACACGGATATCCAGGTCGATGTGGGCGAAAACGATCTGGTGTTTTCGACACCTCGGGAGACCGCCAAGTCCGAGGAGATGGCCGGAGTCCGTTGAATCTGGAAACTGGGTAAGAGAGTGCATCCAAGGCGCCACATGACTTGGCTCGGGGTCTTGCTGTGGACGGGGCTATTCCTGTCCCCCGCCGCCGCTCAAGTTATCGGTGAGATCCAAATTGAGGGGGTGAAATCTTCGGATCCCGCTGATGTTTTGAAGGTGGTTCAGACGAAGGTCGGCTCCTCCCTGAAGGCTCCCGTAACCACCCGCTCGATCACCGAGGATCTCCGCCGCATCAGCGAGCTCGAACGTTTCGACCCGCTCAGTCTGCGGGTTGAGACGCGTGGCACTGAGGCCTTAAAAACCCTCGTCTTCATTGTCAAGGAATACCCCGTCGTCACCGACACCCAGTATACCGGGAACACCAAGTACAAGAAAAAACGACTTGACACCGAAATTGGCTTCGAGGCAGGCGAACCCCTCTTTTTCAGACCCGGCTTGGTCGACAAGCTGGTGGAGAAACTCGAAAAGTTCTACAACTCCAAGGGATTCTCGAGTGTGTTGATCGAAGGGCGCAAGGCCAGTGAGACGGATGCGGGGGTGGTCCTTGAGTTCGCCATCGAGGAGGGCCGGAAACTTAAACTCCAATCGGTGGGATTTGAGGGAAACACCGCTTTCACGGATGAGGAGTTGAACAAGAAGGTTAAGACCAAACCCAAGGCTCTCCACCTCTTCCGCCGTAAGTTCGACGCGGACCAATTCGAGAAGGATATTCATGCCTTGGAGTTCTTCTACCAACAGAATGGGTTCCTGGAGGCTAAGGTCAAGGAAGGCGAACGGAAACTGGTCAAGGAGGACCGCCGTCTGGATGTGAACTTCGCCATCGAGGAAGGCCCTCAATACCGCCTTGGGAAGATCAACATCGAGGGGGCTAGTACCTTCGAGCGTTCTGAGTTGCTCAATCCGATCACCGTTCAACGCGGAGAGATCCTCGACCGTCCGAAATTAATCCAGAACCTTCAGGATGTCCGCTCCCTTTACTGGTATCAGGGGTACCGCCTGGTGGATATCGAACCGGAGATCACCCCCGACCGGGATACGGGGATTGCCGACCTGCTCTTACGAATCAATGAGGGGCCCCGCATGCGTCTGCGTGATATCCATTTTGAGGGGGTGGGTGAGGCAGCTGATCAGAGTACCTTCGAGGTGCCTCTCGAAACCAAGGATTATGTCATCGAGAGAGAGTTCGCGCTTACCAAAGGGGAAGTGCTCGATTGGTCGAAGGTGGAGGAAACCGAACGCCGTCTGATCAACCTCCAGTTCTTCGAGGGCCAGGAGGGAGCCTTTCCACCCAAACTCAAGCATGGGTTTCAACTCGAGCCAATCCCCGGGACACGGGAGGCGGACCTCCTACTACAACTCGAGGAGGCCAACACCGGATTTATTCAGCTGGGTGGTGGATTCTCGACCGATTATGGCGCAAGTTTGAACTTTGAATTTAAAGACAAGAATGCCTTTGGCAAGGCCTGGAGTTACTCTTTCCAGGCGGATGTCGGTAGCAAGCGCCAAAGTGTCACCCTGTCTTTCTTTAATCCGCACCTGAATAACACTGATTTCACCAACCGGTATGGTGTCTACTACCGTAAAACCAAAAAAGTGGGGGGGCGGGATTTCGCGGAGAGGCGGATTGGTGGGACCGTCGCCTTGGGGCGTCAGATTACCCGTGAATTGAATGCGGAAGTGGAGTACCGGCTGGAGCAGGTGAAGATCGAGGATGTAGGTGATACCTTAATCCTGCACGATCCGGATGATGACAATGCCACACTGGTGGATAAGCTCTTCGCGGAGGATACCAGTATCACGAGTAGCGTGGCGCTGCGTATGTCCAGAGACACACGTGACTATGTCTTCTTTCCCACCAAGGGTGTACGCGATGTGTTCAGCGTGGAGGGCGCGGGTGTGGGGGGTGATAACAACTTTACGGCTCTGTCCGGGACCATCGACCGTTACCTCAAACTCAAGGAGAAGATGGTTCTGGCTCTTCGTGGCCATTATGCGATGGCATTCCCCTTTGGGGATACTGAGCGGATCCCATTACATGAACGCTATTACCTGGGGGGCTCGAACACGATTCGTGGTTTCAAGGTGGCCGGAATTTCTCCAGTTAAGTATGCTCAGCGTAAGGTTACCGATATTGACGGGAACGAAGTTTTTACGGACGATGATATGCGTGTTGGGGGTGAGGCGGAGTGGTACTCCAACCTCGAATTGCGTTATCGTTGGAACGATACCGTCCAGACGGTCGGTTTCGTGGATGCGGGTGACGTATTCGAGGAGGCCACTGATTTCGATCTCAGCACCACCCGGGCGGCAGTGGGAACAGGCTTACGGTTGAATCTATTCAATAACGCGTTGGTGCGTTTGGATCTGGGCTTCCCTGTGGCCAAGGAGTCCGAGGATAAGAAACAGAACTTCCAATTCAATTTCGGGGCGAGTTTCTAGCGCTCCGGTGGAAAAGAATTTGGATGTGAATTGAAATGAGGGAACAATGGGGAAGTTGAGGAGAAAACTGTGAGGAGATACATGAAACCCAATATCATTCTTCTAGCATTGGTGGGGCTGGGCGTGTGTGTGCTGAGTCAACCGGCTTTCCCGGAGGCGTTAAGCATCGGTTATGTGAACTTGGACCGTATCCGCGAGGGCTATACGAAATACCAGGAAGCGATTAGCCGGATCAAGACCATCAAAGATAAGGAACAAGTGACTCTGGATGAGATGAGCGCCGACTTCGATAAGAATGTCAAACAGTATGAGCTCAAAGACGGTCTGTTTGATGAGAAGCAAAAGAATGAAGCGCTTGAGGACCTGCGTAAGAAGTGGAGTATCCTCAATGAGTTCAAGACAGCCAAAGACCAGGAGCTCGAGAAGCGGAGCCGCGAGGAGCTGGGGCCTCTCATCGAAAAAATCAAAGCCACCATCAAGGAAGTGGCCGCGGCCAATAAATACCACATGATCTTCAAAGAGTCAGATCTCGCTTACTGTGATAGCCGTCTCGATATTACAGACAAGGTTCTGGAAGCTCTTAATAAGGAGTAACTGCTGTGCCCACCCTGAAATTAGGGGAACTGGCCGAAAGGATCGCCTGCCGGTTAGATGGCGATCCCGGGGTCCTCATCTCGGGAGTTAATACGATTGATGCCGCTGGTCCCGGCGAGCTCTCATTCGTTCATAATGAAAAGTATATCAGTGCGATTCCATCCTCACGCGCCTCGGCTATCGTGGTCCCCTCAGACCTCGAAACCGATTTCCGTCCACTTCTCAGGAGTAATGATCCGTACGTGACCTTTGGGGAGGCCATGCGGATCTTCCTTCCCAAGCGTCAACGTCCCGAACCGGGAATCCATCCCACTGCCGTGGTCGCCCCCAGCGCTCAGATCGATCCCGCTGCCTCGGTGGGGCCCTTCTGTTGTATCGGTGAGGAGGCCTGTGTGGGAGCGGAAGTCACTTTGATGGCGGGTACCCAGGTGGGGATTGGGACAACCCTCGGACCAGGCACGTGGGTCTATCCCAATGTGGTTATCGGCGCGCGAATCCGTATGGGTCAGGATGTGGTGATTCACAGCGGGGCCGTGCTGCTTTCTCCGGTCAACACCAATGCCGAAGATCTCTCCCGCCAATACCTCATTGAGATCGGACGGGATGTAGAGATCGGTGCCAATGTAACTGTAGAACCCGGCAAGAACAGTCCCACCCGGATTGGTCCCGGAACCAAGATTGATAACCTGGTTCGTATCGGAAGTGAAGCGCGTATTGGTGATGACTGTATCATCGTGGCGCAGGTCTCCATCGGTCCGGGCGCGGTGGTCGGGAACAATGTCACCCTGGCCGGGCAGGCGTGTATCGAACCACACCGCCGCCTGGGTGACGAGGTAATGGTGGGAGCCAAAAGCCTGGTCTCGGATGAAGTCGAAGACCGCGCGGTGGTGAGCGGTATCCCTGCTATCCGTCATGATCTCGATCTACGTCTCAAGGCCCACTTGCGCCGTCTACCCAAACTCTTCCAGCGCATCGAAGCTGTGGAGAGGATGTTCCCGCCAGAATAGGCGTGTTGAAGGTTGAACTCGAAAAACGAATGGAGTGGCGAACAAATTCGCCACTCCATTTCCTTCGTGGGCGCCGGAAACCCAGCGCCGAATAACTCATCTCTTCTATTCCAGCAACCCTTCATACAGCACGCTGCTCAGGTAACGTTCACCTGAATCTGGCAAGATTGTGACGATGGTCTTGCCCTGGAACCGTTCCTGCTTGGCGAGTCTGACCGCTGCTGCTGTGGCGGCTCCACTTGAGATACCCGCGAGGATACCCTCTTCCCGAGCCAGACGGCGGCCATACTCGACAGCCTCTTCATTACTCACCAACTCGACCTGGTCTACCAGCGACAGATCCAGGACATCGGGTACAAAGCCAGCTCCGATGCCTTGGATACGGTGGGGGCCCGGCTTGATCTCCTGCCCCGATCTTACTTGTGTGATGACGGGGCTGGTCTCCGGTTCAACCGCCACAGAGAGGATCCCCTTTTTTCTGGTCTTTTTGATGTACTGTGATACCCCGGTAATGGTCCCGCCGGTGCCAACCCCCGCGACAAACACATCGATGCTCCCCTTCGTGTCCTCCCAGATCTCGGGACCGGTGGTTTTTTCGTGGATGAGGGGATTGGCGGGATTTTTGAACTGCTGGGGGAGGTAGTATTTGGCGGGATCCGAGGTGGCGATCTCCTCGGCCTTGGCCACCGCTCCCTTCATTCCTTTATCGCTGGGGGTCAGGATTAGGTTGGCTCCGAAGGCCTTGAGCACTTTCCTGCGTTCGAGACTCATGCTCTCCGGCATGGTCAAGGTGATCTTGTATCCCCTGGAGGCGGCGACAAAGGCCAGAGCGATGCCAGTGTTTCCGCTGGTGGGTTCCACAATTTCACGTCCATTGTCTAAAAAACCCTGCTTCTCGGCCTCCCAGATCATGGAGGCCCCAATCCGGCATTTTACCGAATAAGAGGGATTTCTCCCCTCGATTTTTACCAGAACAGTGGCTTTGGCTCCCTCCGTGATCCGGTTCAGCCGGACTAAAGGGGTTCTCCCAATGCTGAGTGAATTTTCTTCGAACCATCTTGACATGATGACAACCTCCATATAGTCTATAGACATTATAGAGTTTATAGTGCTTGACAACTTCTAAGTCAATCCCAGTGGATCTTTGAAAGGCGGTTGGTATAAAGGTTGACAAGTTCTTAGGCTCTATGAGTAAATGGCCATCGGTTTGATAGAGAATAGGCCGAGTGGCTGTAAAAAGGATTGGTATGTGTGACGGTCTTTGGCCGTTACCAGAGTATTGAATTTCACGGTAAAGAGGAGGTTGCGATGAAGAAGGGAAGTCTTGCTGTACATTGGGGGGGGATCATTCTAGCGGTGCTGTTTGTCAGTGCGGGGTGGGCGCAGCAGCCTTACAGCAACGAGACCATGAAACTCTCGTTGACTCCACAGGTGCCAACCGCTCTGGCTCCAGTAGGGGGGTACCAAGTAGCACAGGCGGAGGACACTGAGGCCGCGGCCGTGGAGGCTGCTCCCGATTTCACGCTCATGGGGGGAGCTCCAGCATGCGATCACTCCTGGGAGGATTCCTTCGCGCGTCCAGTCACCAACTTCAGGTTTGATCACCCCTTCATCTGGAATGAGCTTCGTCCGATGTTTGTGGAGCATTCGTTCCCGAAGGATTCCGCCATGGGTGGAGGGAAGCTGCGGGTCTACACCAGCCAGTTCCAGTTGAAACTGAGTGAGCGGGTTGGTTTAGTGGCGCTCAAGGCGGGATTTGTGGAATTCAACCCCGGTGCGTTACAGGATGAAGAGGGCTGGGCCGATCTGGCCGCTGGTTTGAAATTCAACCTGATCAATGATCCTGCCCAGCAGTTCGCGCTCTCTTTGGGGACTGTCTATGAGATGTCTCAGGGCACCCACGCCATCTTCCAAGGTGGTGGCAGTGATGGCATCTGGGATCTGTACCTGTCGGCGGCCAAGGGCTGTGGGCGGACTCACATCATTACCACAGCTGGTTTTGATGTCCCCAACAACCGTTCCAACGATACCCCGGTGTTCCACTATCATGCTCATGCGGACTATTCGTTGACTTCTTACTTCGCTCCGTTGGTCGAACTCAATGGCTACCACTACTTCGAGACCGCCGACCGCAATGCGGGTCTGGGCGCGCCACTCGATTTCGAAGGCTTTGATTATGCCAACTTTGGTTCCTCCAACGCAGGCGGCGACCATGTCACCATGGGCGTTGGTTTCCGGTTGGATCTCTTCAAGAACGCCAAGTTTGGTACTGCGTACGAATGGAGTTTGACTGATCGCAAGGACCTCTTTGAGGACCGTGTCACCTGCGATATCTCATATCGCTTCTAAACTTCTGTTGACCAACCCCCCTGGATTTCCATATCTGTGGAAATCCAGGGGTTCTTTACCCGAATAGCGGTTGATCGTGCCATCAAACTCGGACTGGAAGGGTTGTTGACTTCTAGGACGGATGGGTGTTTTGTAATAGATTGTTAACGAACGAAAGGGGATTGACCGGTATGAGTCATCCAGGCATTGAAACCATCTCTCTTCACGCGGGACAAGCACCCGATCCAGCGACCAACGCTTGTGCTGTCCCCATCTATCAAACGGCGTCGTATGTGTTCAATTCCGCTGAACATGCGGCGAACCTGTTCGCGCTCAAGGAGTTCGGGAATATCTACTCCCGGATTATGAACCCGACTACGGATGTCCTTGAGAAGAGGCTGGCGGCACTGCATGGCGGTACAGGAGCTCTGGCGGTTTCCTCCGGGCAAGCGGCAATCACCCTGGCAGTCCTCAATATCACCAGCGCCGGACAGAATATTGTCTCATCCAGTTGCCTTTATGGTGGAACCTACACCTTGTTCCGCTACACCCTTTCACGGTTCGGAATTGAGGTAAGATTTGTAGATTCCTCAAACCTCTCCGAGGTTGAGGCTGCGATCGATGACAAGACCCGGCTGGTGTATTTGGAGTCCATCGGCAATCCCAAGAACAATGTCGCTGACTTTTCGGGGATTGCTGAGACCGCCCATAAGCATGGGATCCCATTTGTGGTGGACAACACGGTCAGTCCTCCGCCTCTCTTTAATCCCATGGAGTGGGGGGCGGACATTGTGGTCTACTCACTGACCAAGTTCATCGGTGGCCATGGCACTAGCATTGGTGGTGCGGTAGTCGATTCCGGGAAGTTTCCCTGGAACAACGGCAAGTTCCCTGAGTTGTCCGAACCAGATCCTTCTTATCATGGGCTCAATTACTGGGAAGCCTTCGGTCAGCATGAGAAGGCGGTAGTACCAGGGATTGCTTACATCATCAAAGCGCGCTTACAGCTCTTGCGAGACATGGGGATGACACTGTCGCCCTTCAACGCCTTCCTATTCCTGCAAGGTTTGGAGACCCTTCCATTGCGGGTCCGTCAACACGCCAAGAATGCTTTGGCGGTGGCCCAGTGGCTGGAGAAGCACCCGGCGGTCAGTTGGGTCAACTATCCCGGCCTGCCCAGCCATCCTGACCATGCACGGGCCAGTAAGTACTTGAAGGAAGGGGCTGGAGCCATTATCGGCTTTGGCATCAAGGGCGGCCGCCAGGCGGGAGTGAAGTTGATCAACTCGGTCAAGCTCTTGACACACCTGGCGAACATTGGCGATGCCAAGAGCCTGATCATCCACCCCGCCTCGACAACCCACCAGCAGCTCAGCCCCGAGGAGCAGATTGCCTCAGGAGTGACAGATGATTTCGTCCGGTTTTCAGTCGGTTTGGAGAGTCTGCAAGACATCCTGGCCGATTTGGATCAGGCCCTCAAGGCCAGTCAGGCATAAGCTCGATGAGTGATCCTGCCAATGCGCTCACTGGGGTAAGGAAGAAGGCGTACGACCACCCGGATAGCCCGTTGTCAGTGGGTTGGACTCATCCTCAACATGCGATGTTGGCGGATGAGTCCAATCCCCTCGAGCTTGAATGTGGCCAGAGCCTTTGGCCAGTCGAAGTTGAATATGAAACCTATGGCCGCCTCAACCGCGCCAAGGACAATGCGGTTATGATTCTCCATGCCCTCTCGGGCGATGCTCATGTCGCTGGCTGGGATGCGGAGGCAGAGGCGATGGGGCGGAAGTGGCGGGCGGACCGTCCCGGCTGGTGGGATGAGTTCATTGGTCCGGGCAAGCCACTCGATACAGACCGTTACTTTATCATCTGCGCGAATGTCCTTGGCAGTTGTTATGGCACCACCGGTCCCACTTCCATAAATTCCGCCACGGGAGAACCTTACCGGATGTCCTTCCCGGTTGTTTCCGTTGGGGACTGGGCAAGTCTCCATGCACGGTTGATGGATCACCTGGGGATTGAGGTGCTCCTGGCTGCTGTGGGAGGTTCGTTGGGGGGACAACAGGCGCTGGAGTTCTCGCTTTCCATGCCAGACCGTCTGCGTGGAACCATCATCCTGGCAGCTTCTCCCTGGCTGAGTGCGCAGGGATTGGCCTTCAACGCCGTGGCGCGGCATGTGATCTTGACCGACCCCAATTGGAATGAGGGGAATTACACGCCGGAAAAGGGGCCGGAAGATGGCTTGGCGGCCGCGCGCATGATTGGACACATCACCTATCTCTCCAAGCGTTCGATGGAAAGTAAGTTTGGCCGCCGGATGGACCGTACACTTCCGGATGATGAGGAGGAGGGATGGAGCCTGCAAGGTTCCAATGGACTAGTGAGCGCCTTTCAGAATGCTCCCCATTTCGAGGTGGAGTCTTACCTGCGCTACCAGGGCAGCCGTTTTGTCCAACGCTTCGATGCCAACAGTTATCTCTACATCCTGCAGGCGATGGATCATTATGATGCCTCGCATTGGGGCAAGGGTGACTTGATCGAGGCGGCGCGCCGGGTCAAATGCAACAGCTTGGTGGTGAGCTTCTCAAGCGATTGGCTCTATACTCCGGGGAATTGCCGGGATTGGGCTTCCGCCCTCTCGCGCTTGGGTAGGCCAGTGACCTATGTGAATCTGGACTCCTCCTATGGCCATGATGCCTTTCTTCTGGAGGTTGAGCAGGAGGGCACTTTGGTGCGTTCCTTCCTTCACCAGCTGGAGAGGGTTTCCTGAGGACTCGCTATGATTGGCCGCTCTCCTTTCTCAACTAATTCTGATAAGCCTGTCTCCGAGGAGGCAATTACCTGGTTGGTTCAGGTGCTCAATTACGCCGGCCTGGATCTTGATTCCCTCAAGCGGGCCTGGGAGGCCGAGGGAAGATCATTCTCGTGGGGCGAGGGCTCCGCTTCTCCCATTGGCCCTCGTTGGGACCATGAACTCATCAAGGATATCGTCACCCCTTACAGCCATGTCCTTGACTGTGGTTGTGGCTCGGGAGAGCTCCTCGCCGAGCTGATCCGTGACCGCCATGTGATTGGCCAGGGAATTGAGATCAATCCCGATGAGGTCCAACTGGCGGTGCACCATGGTGTGCCGGTGATCCAGGCCGACCTGGATACGGGCCTTGATGGTTTTGGCGATGACATCTTCGATTTTGTGATTCTCGAACGAACCCTGCAAACCGTCCACAAACCGTTGGATGTCCTGCGTGAGATGCTCCGGGTGGGGAAGGTGGTGATTGTGAGCTTCCCTAATTTCGCCCACTGGCGGAACCGTCTCCAGCTCTTCCTGGAGGGACGGATGCCGCGGACTCCCACGATTCCTTATGATTGGTACGAAACCCCCAATATCCATCATGTGGCCATCCGGGATTTCAAGGACTCACTGCAGGTGATTGGGGTACAGATCGTGGAGGCCTATGCTCGCGCAGGGCATGTGGTTCACCGGTACCACGAGTTTGATGACCTCCTGGCGGAGGAGGCTCTGTTTATCCTCTGCCGTGGGGATGAGTTTATCGAGGGAGCGGGAATCTAGGGCGGATTTACATTAGCATTAGCCCTAATCACAGGTGCCGGCCCCCCCAACTTTTGGTTTCCAAGCAGGTGATCGTTGCGCGCGCCTCGCAGATGGCTATCCTTGATGACGATATTGCCTAGACGAAGCTCAGGGATCAAAACATCTTTGATGTAAACGGGAAATGTGTCCCCATCTGACGCTCTATCCAAGACCATCAGGGAGATCGCGTTATTCAGGCGAATCGAGGAGACCAAAGTGGTGGTGGTCCAATGTCCACCAAGAGTGATATCCTGACGTAAAACCGTTCAGCCAGCCCCGCCATTGTGCTTTCCTCCGCATCATAAGCACTCACCACTCGTTTCCTGAGATCCCTTGAGAATGCGTTCATGCCATTCTTTATTGGCGGAAAAAGAGGGTAACCTTATCTGCTCTACTACATCGCGTTTCAACCTCCGGAGGTCTAGCGTATAGAACTCTCCGGAGGTTGAAACGGGCTAGTTGTTAGTCATGCCTCAGTAATCTATCCAATCAATGATGAGCACCAAACCGCCGGAAGGACCACTGGGATCCCAGACGACACCATTCTTGATCAGGTCTTCGTCACCACGTTGACCATCGCGGAAGTGGAGGAGTGCCTTGCCCGGACTGATCTCAGCCCCAGTTTCTCCGTCGAACAGGAACTCATACCAATGTGGAGACAGATCAGACAGGGTCCGGCCATATTTAAGGTAAGAGTTGACCTGGGTGTCGGCCGGATGTACCAACTCAACCGTTACGTCCTGTCCCGCTTCGGCTCCCGCAATCTCGAAAGTGATGAGTCCGAAGGGGAAACCGTGGCCACTCGGAGGATTCTCCAGGGTTGTAGGATCAATGGCGTGAAGTCCAGTGATCGCATGTCCCTCCGCAGCTGTGAGTGTAAGGAACCTGCCATCCACAGAATTTGGCAGAGAAGCCACATGGGCCTGTTGTTTATCGGGGACCCCATCATTGTTGCTGTCTCCACCATTGGGGCCCTGATCTTCGACACCATCTGATACTCCGTCTCCATCACTGTCAATAACACCACCGACAGGCGTGGGAGTCAGAGTAGGCGTTGGTCCGGTCTGGTTGGTGGTTATCGCGAAGGCCATATCCCAATCGGCCGTGCCATCCGGTCCTGTGAGAGGTTGTCCCTGCTGGAACGATGAACCGATCGTCGGCGCCAGGGGCGCCAAGATCATGACCGCCACATCGTTGAAGAAGTGCTTGCGAGTCTTCCAGCCCCAGAAATAGTTTTGGGCTGTGGGAGCTCCATAAATCGCGGAGATGCTGACCCACAACACCGCCTGTTGTTCCGGTTGGAAGCACCACTCATTCTGTGGAATCAAGAAGTCATAGCGGAAACAGGAGTCGTTTGGTTTCCCTGGGATGAAATCGCATCCCACATATTTCTCGTTGAACTTCCCACGTGCCACGGTCCACCCACAGATCATATGGCCGGGATGACTCCACGCTTGAGCAGCATCCTTGGGAACATCCGTCCAGATGCCGATGTGGAAGCCCACCACATTGTTGGGAGGAGGCTCTGTCCCATTCCATCCAATGTAGGATCCCCACCAGTGAATGTCGGTGATGGGACGGTTATCGCTGCACAGAAAGTCATCGGCCATGATGTGCGGGGTGTCTGGGAGAGCAATTCCCGCCAACGGGCTGGGGTCGTAAATTGAGAACTCATCCCACCCCCAGAAGCAGTCCGGGAAGGGTGATTCTGGGTTGCGCACGGGAGGCTGTGACCACTTCAGGAAGGACCTGGGGGTTTCCGTCGGGGTTTCAGTCACCTTGAGTATCTCGGTCGGAGTGGCAGTCGATGTACCCTCTCGCGTAGAAGTCGGAGTGGAAGTACCAGCCTTGGTCGCAGTCACCGTAGCTGTAAGTGTATCCGTTGGTCTAGGTGTGTTGGTCGGGGTTGAAGTACCAGCCTTGGTCGCAGTCACCGTGGCCGTAAGTGTATCTGTTGGTCTAGGCGTGCTGGTCGAAGACTGCGTCACGGTTGCGGTCGGAGTGCTGGTTGAAGCCGCCTGCTTGGTCGGAGAGGGAGTGGGGATCTCCTCGTTGGTGGTGATCTCGAAGGCCATATCCCAGCTGACCGTACCGTCCGGCCCTGGGAGAGGCTGTCCCTGCTGGAACACAGATCCGATCACCGGCGTCAGAGGAGCGAAGATCATGACCGCCACATCGTTGAAGATGTACTCGCGGGTCTTCCAACCCCAGAAGTAGTTCTGCCCGGAAGGAGGACCATAAATCGCGGAGATGCTGACCCACAGGACCGCTTGCTGTTCAGGCTGATAGCACCACTCGGCCTGTGGAATCAGGAAGTCATAGCGGAAACAGGAATCATTAGGTTTCCCTGGAATGAAATCACATCCCACATATCTCTCGTTAAGCTTCTCACGTCCCACAGTCCACCCACAGATCATCTCATCCGGGTGACTCCAGGGCTGGTCAGCGCTCTTGGGGACATCCGTCCAGATACCGATGTGGTATCCCACCACATTGTTGGGAGGAGGCTCCATGCCATCCCATCCGATGTAGGACCCCCACCAATGGATATCCGTGATGGGACGGTGATCACTGCACAGGAAGTCATCAGCCATAATATGCGGTGTGTCAGGGAGAGCGATTCCCGCAAACGGGCTTGGATCATAAATTGAGAACTCATCCCAACCCCAGAAGCAGTCTCGGACTGGTGACTCCGGGTTGAGCGCAGGTGGCTGCGACCACTTCAGGAAGTACTTGGGGGTCTCCGTCGGAGTAGGTGTAACCTTGGGTATATCGGTTGGAGTTGGAGTCACGGTTGAGGTCGCTGTGGCCGTCGGGGTGGGCGTCGGCTTGGGGGGATTGTTAATGTAGATCAGCACGTACTCATACCAGGGGATCGGAACCCACCAGATCCTCCGGATACGCGCGAGAGTGGGCCCAGCCGGCTCTACCTTGAGTTCCGTATCCGTGCCGTTATCACTGTGTATCTCCCCGATTGATGGAATTTGCGTGATGCCGGTCTTGCTGATATGGGTGGGTGTAAAGCTCTGTACACTTCCCCCTGAGGGAAGATCCATTTCGAAAAAGATGTCAAAGAAGCTATCGGCGGGGAAGTTCTCTCCGGCAGCCTCTTCCACGATTCGTCCTGTACTGGGGCGTGTGGGAGATTCACGCAACCTCAAAGTTCCCTTACCGAGAGGATTTGGGGCGGTCAGATCCATGGAGACCAATTCAGTCTGGATATCCAATGTCCCATCGCCATCAAGATCACCCACGGCGCTACGCTGGATTTCCGCTGTACCGTTAAAAGTCACGTTTGCCACGCCGAGTTCCGGTACCTCGAGCTCGCACCCCATTCCCACCTGGATCCGGTCTGTCCCAGCACATGGGAATTCTCCCCCAAAGCCTCGATAGAAATCAGGAGAATAATCGATGCTGCTCAGATCCACCTGCTGTTCGGGGGGAGTGACGGCTTCATATCCGGGCGGAAGGTTCTCCTGGACTGTGTAATGACCAAGAGAAAGATTGGTGAAATCGAGAAGTCCGTTGGAGCCGGTCTGTCCTTGTGCGATTTTTGAAAGGTCTGGGCTGATTCCAGAGAACAGGTCGAAAGGAATGGATGGAATGGGAATGCCCAACGGATTCAACTTGATGATGTAGATGCTCCACCAGGGGTACCACCAGAAGATTGGGCGGACGAAAGTATAGCTCATCTGTTCGATAAGAGCCACCGGCTCGCCTTCGGGATTAGCACTGCTGAAGAGTTGAATCGGGGCGTTTGTCAGGTTGTGGGTGACCCCCTCGAAGGGCATGGCACTCACCGGGTCTGCTTGCAGAATGGCGCCTTGCCGATTGAACAGACTCAGGGCTGGATCGGTATCCGTGACTGCGATATCGAAGAAGACATCAAAAAAACTCTGGGCAGGGAAGTCACCGGTTGTTGAGCGTAACCGTCCAGGTGAGCCTTTGGTGGGGGATTCACGTAACCTGATTCCGGTAGCGGTTTCCTGATTGAGGTCACAGGCATGGAGCTCGGTGCTGATGGTTTGCTGACTCCCCCCTGGAGTCTGGAAAAAGCAGGAGCTCCGGATCACCCGCGAATTGCCTGTCAGCACCACCGTTCTCGGAGGTCCCGCCGGATTGAGCGGGACATAAAGGAGACTGCAGGTCGTGTGATAACAGTCCACCCAGGGCCAGAAGATGATCCGGCAAGAGAGCAGCGTGATCCCCGTTGGATTATTGTTGGCATCGAGGAGAGGAATGCTTACCGGACCCGAATCAAAGGGATTGTAGACTTCCTGGGGGGTGGCACTATTTGTAGCGGGCATCAGACGTGTGAAAGGGATACTTTGTGTGTCGCTGACGTCGTCGAGATGGGTTGCCTCCCCATTGTGGACGGTAGCGAGGCCTCCTCCGAGTTCGATCTCGGTGAAGATATCAAAGAAGCTGTCCAACACCATTTCGGATTCAGGCTGGCGTTGACTGGATCGGCCTTTACTGGGGAGTGTGGGGGATTCCCTTAATCTCAGGACCCCCAGAGTTGATGTCCCGCTCAGGTCCAGGGAGACGATTTCGATGGGGATGGTTGTTGTAACGGAGCCTATCGCTGGCGTGCCACGCTGGATAACTACGGAGCCGGAAGCCTTGAGAGTGTGTTGCTGTCCTTCAATATCCACCAGCATCTCGATATCGGCCCCTAACTTGTCGGAACCGGGCGGGGGATAGTCTGCTTGAGCGAACTGTCCGTAGCATCCGAACAGGACGAACAGCATGACAAAGAGGAAATACCCTTTGGGGCGGTTTTGGGAGGTAAGTCTCATTAACATTTCTCCTTCTGTTACAGGCTTGTAGACGGTTTTGGCCCCGAAAGGCATGATCAAGCAATAACTAGCAAAGGAGCATCAGGGCATCATCGGAAACCCGTCAGATATTATATGCATTAAGGATGCATATATAAAAGCTGCTTGTCAAGTGCAACATTGTCAAGTGCATTCTTTCTGGATTACCAACCTTCTGTTTCTTATGAGGTGGGCCACTTGAAGGATTTCGCGCAGGAGCGGGAAATGATTCACGCGCCAGTATTATCTTCCGGAATAAAAAGGAGTTACGTTCCAGCGAGGGATGTCCAGAGGAGATGGATCCTGTGTAAAAAAAAGAGACTCGCTCCGGTGTGTGGGAATCCGCTCCCCTGCCCATTGGGGGAAGGGGAGCGGGGGATAAGTGTTTTCTAGGTGACCTCGTTCATAGTTGCGAGGAATTCTTGATTGTCTCTGGTCTTCTTCATGTGGTTGACAATCTTCTCCATGACCTCCGTGGGAGGCATGTCCGCGATAACCTTACGTAGCAGCCAGATCCTTTCGAGCTCGTCCGCCTCCTGTAGTAGCTCTTCCTTACGCGTGCTGGAACGGCTGATGTCGATGGAGGGGTAGATGCGGCGCTCGGAGATCTTCCGGTCAAGGTGTAGCTCCAGGTTGCCGGTGCCTTTGAACTCTTCGTAGATGACTTCATCCATGCGGCTGCCGGTATCGATGAGCGCGGTGGCGATAATGGTCAGGCTTCCGCCCTCCTCGATGTTACGGGCCGCGCCGAAGAAGCGTTTGGGACGCTGGAGCGCGGCGCTATCGACACCACCGGTGAGGATCTTGCCGGAGTGCGGCACGACCTGGTTATAGGCGCGTGCGAGACGGGTGATGCTATCGAGCATGATGACCACATCACGTCCCATTTCGACCAAACGTTTGGCCTTCTCGATAACCATTTCAGCCACCTGAACATGGCGTTCGGGGGGTTCATCGAAGGTCGAGCTGACCACCTCGCCCTTAACACTCCGCTCCATGTCGGTGACTTCCTCGGGGCGCTCATCGATCAAGAGTACAATGAGGGTGAGGCCGGGGTAGTTGGTTGTGAGCGCGGTCGCGAGTTCCTTGAGAAGCATGGTCTTTCCAGCCTTGGGCGGAGAGACCACGAGTCCACGCTGGCCACGTCCGATAGGGCAGATGAGATCGACAAGACGCGAGGAGATCCGATGGGGATCGTACTCGAGCTTGAAGCGGGAGTCCGGGTGGAGTGGCGTCATGTTCTCGAATAACCGCCGTGTCCGTGCGAACTCGACCGGTTCGTGGTTGATGGCCTTGACCTTGAGGAGCGCGAAGTAACGTTCGCCTTCCTTGGGACGGCGGATCTCACCGGTGACCGTGTCGCCCTTCCGTAGATCGAAACGGCGGATCTGCGAGGGAGAAACATAGATGTCATCGGGGCCGGGGAGGTAGTTGTAGTCGGCGCTGCGCAGGAAGCCGAATCCATCGGGTAGGACCTCCAACACTCCCTCGCCCAGCACGATTCCCGCGGTTTCGGCCTGGGTTTGTAGAATCTTGTAGATCATCTCGGACTTACGCAGCCCGGAGAAACGCTCAATCTTGAGCCTCTCGCCGATTTGCATCAGCTCCGTGATGGACTTGTGTTTCAGCTCCTCGATTTCAATCGTCTCCATTGGGGAGCCATCATTGACTGGGGGAGCGGGAGGTGGCGAGTAGTCGTCATCCTCCACTTCCACCGTGGAAGCGTCGCGTGAAACGCGCGAACTCGGCCTCAATTCTTCGTCGGTACTCTTCCTTCGACCTCTCATTTTCAATCACCCTTTCGGCTTTCGCCACTTTCTTCTCGGGAGCGAACTGCGCTCCGCGTATCCTCCAATAGCTTTCAGGTGTCCGCCGCCACCGGCTCAGCGCGGTTTCATCGGAACACCATATACACCAAACTTCAGCAAACCACTCTTCAATCCCCCATTCTGGGATCAGCGCCGCCTCCAGGACTGTGATCTGGTCTGGGCGACGGGGCTGATCCAGCCATTCTTTCAACCGGGCCAATAGGCGCGGACGAATGATTGCATTGTACCGTTCCCTTTGGCCGCCATCCGCGAACACAATCTCTCCAATCCGCCCCCGGAGTAGTTCGCCGTCGTCTCCAAGGACTTCTGGTCCCAACAGGTGGACCACCCCTTCCTTGACCGCTTCCTCGCGCAGGAGCTCATGCCCCACCTTGTCCGCTTGAAGTGTCTCCGCCCCCAAGCCCGTGAGAACCTCCAGGGCGTAACTCTTACCGCATCCGACTGTCCCGGTCAGGCCGATCGAGGGCATTAACCTAACTCGGCCCAGGACTTGCCGGTGATGACATCCACCTCGACCGGGACGGAAAGTGGAATCGCCTCCCGCATCACACGTGGCAGTAATTCCACAATTTTATTCACCTCATCCTCCGGTGTTTCGAGGATGATCTCATCATGCACAGTCAGGACCATGGCGGCCTTGAGGTGTTGGGCGGCCAACTCGCGCTCCAGGTCCACCATCGCCTTCTTGAGAATGTCCGCCGCTGAGCCTTGAATCGGGGCGTTGATGGCCGCGCGGGCCTCCGCTCCAGTGGCACTCCGGGGACGGGGAACCTCAATCCGGCGTCCCACGATGGTTTTGACATAACCATCCCGCTCCGCATCCGCCAGCGTAGTGTCAAAGTACTCATGGACCTTCGGATAGCGTGCAAAATAGCGGTCCATGAAGGTTTTGGCCTCGCCACGGCTGATACCCAGACGTGAGGCCAGGCCGAAGGAACTCATTCCATAATTGAGTCCGAAATTGATTTCCTTGGCCTTGCGGCGCATGTCTTTGTCGACCAGGTTGATCTCCACCTCGAAGACCTCGGAGGCGGTGAAGGCATGGATATCCTGTCCCTCCTGAAAAGCTTTGAGGAAACCCGGGTCCTGGGAGAAATGCGCCAGCACCCGGAGCTCGATCTGGGAGTAGTCCGCCGAGACGAAGGTACACCCCTCAGCGGCAATGAAGGCTTCACGTACCCGGCGCCCCAGGTCAGAGCGGATGGGAATATTTTGGAGATTCGGATTGCTGCTGGAGATCCGTCCGGTGTTCGCCACTGTCGTGCTGTAGGAGGTATGCAGCCGGCCATCGGATTTATGCAGCAGATCCGGGAGGGCATCCAGATAGGTCCCCTTGAGCTTGGTGGCCTGACGGTATTCGGTGATCTTTGCCGCCAAGGGTTCGCCCGCCCGGGCTAGGTCTTCGAGAACCTCTTGCCGTGTGGAACGGCTCTTCCCAGCAGAAACTCCACGTTCATCAAAGAGGATCTTGGCTAGTTGAGCGGGCGAATTGGGATTGAAGGGCCGTCCCGCCAAGTCGAAGAGTTCGCTCTCCACCCGGTCGATGATTATCTGAACTTCCTTGGATTGCGCCCGCAGGACCGCTGGGTCGATCCGGACACCACGGGTTTCCATATCCAACAGACAGAGATTGAGCGGGAGTTCGATATTCCGGTACCAATCTCCCACGCCCTGGGATTCCATTTGGGGTTCCAATGCCCGGTGCAAAGCCAGGGTCACCTCCGCGTCCTCGGCGCCATACTCCGCTGCCCGCTGGACATCGACATAGTTCATGGTGATCTGGCCATTCTTCTTCTCGCCCAACAGGTCGGTGATCGGGATCATCTTCCGGTCGAGATACACCACCGCCAGATCATCGAGTTTGAGTGACTCCTGACGGCTATGGAGGAGGTGCGCGAGGATCATCGAGTCTCCTACCCACCCCTTCACCGGAAGCCCATGGCGCTCGAGGATACGCGCATCGTATTTCATGTGGTGGGCAATCTTGCCCACGGTGGGATCAGCCAGAACCGGCCCTAGCATCTCGCGAAGAGTGACGGAATCCAGATTTCTGGCCCCACTGTGCATAACCGGGAGATACCACCCCCGTCCAGCAGAAAGACCAATACAAATCCCCACGAGCGCGGCGGTGTGTGAATCAACACTGGTGGTTTCGGTATCCAGCCCAAAGGGGTGTTCTTCACGGAGGATTTTCACCAGTTTCCCCAAGGTCTCGGGACTGTCCACCACCTGATAGTTTATTTCGATCTTCTCCTCCTCCATGGGTATGGGAGAGGGAGCCCCATTAGGAGACTCGGCCAAGTGCTTATCCGCATCGGTGACAGCCCGCTTGAAACCGAGTTCACGGAAGAGTTCGGCGGCGCGCTGCCAGTTAGGGTGAACTGGCCGGAGATCCTCGACCGAAACATCGAGTGGAATGTTGATGTCAAGAGTGGCTAGGGCACGGGAGAGGATGGCCTGTTCCCGGTTGGCAATTAACGATTCTCTTAGTTTCGGCTTCTTGATTTCTGGCGCGTGGTCAAGAACCAGATCCAGGGAACCATACTCAGCCAATAGGCTAGCGGCGGTTTTCTCACCAATACCCGGAACTCCTGGGATATTATCGATACTATCTCCCATCAGGCCTAGGAGATCAGCAAAGCGTTCCGGTTCGCAGCCGTATCGTTCGATCACTGCGGCACGGTCATAGACCTTTTCGATGGAACCATGGCGCCGGATCACCCGGATCCGCTCATCGATCACCTGGAGCATGTCCTTATCAGGGGAGAAGATGAGGGCTTCCACCTCTTCCGTAGCGGCCCGCCGGGCGAGGGTGGCGAGAATATCATCCGCTTCAATCCCCTCTTGCGAAATGACACTGATTCCTAGGAGTGTCATTACCTCTTCAATGACCGGGAGCTGTTCTAGTAACTCGGTGGGCGTGGGAGGACGGTCCGCTTTGTATCCGGCGAAGGCCTCGGTACGGGCCATGGGGGTTCCCCGGTCCATGACCACCACCAGAAAGTCCGGGTGATAGGTTTGACGTAATGACTCTACGGTCATGTGGAAACCATACACCGCTCCTGTCGGACGGCCGTTGGGGGCACGCAGGTTCTTCAGAGCAAAAAAGGACTGGTATGCGAGTGCCGTACCATCCACCAAGATCATGGTTCCTTTGTTGATTGACATGAAAGCCGATGAGTTAACTGAATGAAGGTCCAAACTCCAATAGGCTGACCTGAACCAAGCCCCTACCTTATGTTCACTGTCTGGGTGTTCTTCGCGCCTGTCTCCCCGAAGGTTAACGACACCACACTCCGCGCTGAGATTGTTCCCGAGGAAGTGTAACTACCGCGAAAACTGAGGCCTGAAACTGAAGGCGACTACTCCTAAGCCTGTACCGTACAAACCAATACTTTAGGCTACCAAAGGGAACCCATGCGACGGATGGCCGAGATTTCGATAGACGATCACTGTGAAACCGTGTGGGGACAACTGGTCCACTTACTCTGATCGACAACCTACAGGTTAGGCAAGGGGTTCCCGGCTGTCAACCCTTTTTGTCAATCGCACTCTCTTCTTGGGGAGGGAAGGGCGGGGAGAGGACAAAACCTCTCCCCGCGGAATCCCAGGGGGCACCGGTTAGTGCCACTGACTCAGGAAGATCAGCAGGTCAATCCAATCGAATTTTTCATCTCCATTGAGATCGGCCGATGTTCCAAAGGTGGGTGGCATACCATGCCATTGCCAGATCAATTCAATCAAGTCGATAGCATTTACCTTGCCATCACCATTCAAGTCTGCCGGATGAATGAAGGGGGTTTCTGTAGGTGTTGCAGTCGCAGTCCAGGTGGGCGTGAGAGTGTTGGTTGCGGTTGGCGTTGGACGGCCGGTGTCTGTTGCGGAGGGTGTTGGAGTTGTTGTGCCAGTCAAAGTTGGTGTTGGCACCCGTGATTCCGTTGCGGTCACTGTCGGAGTTAATGTCCATGTCGAGGTGGGTGTTGGTACCCGTGTGCTGGTCGATGTCGATGAGGGCGTCAACGTCCTCGTAGCGGTCGGGGTTGGCACCTTGGTGTTGGTCG
>CAYRBI010000073.1:0-27628 GCA_964422415.1 uncultured bacterium
GGTGGCTCTTATTTCCGATCGGCCCGAGGCAGGTTTACACGGAGGACAGGTTGGAACCATTGTTGAAATCCTTGGAGAGGGGGTGTTCGCTGTTGAGTTCAGTGATCTGGAAGGTGAAACCTACGCTCTGCTCACCGTGAAAGCGGAAGATCTCCTTCAGCTCCTTCACAAGCCTCTCGCGGCCGCCTGATAAATCCCCTATCTGAACACCCGTAGTTGCGCTACAGGGCCCACTGAGGGCATCATCCTCCATATGCCGGAATCACGCTCCGTGCCCATCATCCTTCTGCTCATCTGCCTGGCCACGCTGGCCGTCTATCTCCCCGCCATACCGGGCACCTGGCTGTGGGATGATGACCTGTACCTGGCCGGGAACGAGGAGGTGAAAAGCCCAGCGGGGCTCTTTCACATCTGGTTCAGCCCCTCGGTCACGCCCAATTATTATCCCATGGTGTTCACCTCCTTCTGGCTGGAGTACCGGCTGTGGGGAGACCACCCACAGGGGTACCACCTGACCAATGTGCTGCTTCACTGCGCCAATTGTCTCCTGCTTTACTGGATCCTCATCCGTCTGCGGATTCCTGGAGGAATGTTTACGGCGGGGCTGTTCGCGCTCCACCCGGTTCATGCCGAGTCAGTGGCGTGGATCGCCGAACGCAAGGATGTGCTCTCGAGTCTGTTCTTTCTCGGCGCGGTTCTGGTGTGGGTCAAAGCGAAAGAGGCGGCGCCATCACGACTTCGAGTACTTCAACAGGCCAGCGGAGATTTGCTTCATAAATGGGGCCTCCGGTCCGAGACCATGGTCCTTCTTCTCTTCGCTGCCGCGATGCTCAGCAAAACGGTCACCTGCACCTTGCCGGTGGTTTTATTGCTCCTGGCCTGGTACCGGGGGCCGGTGAACTGGCGGGAGGATTTCCGCCGGTTGTTACCCCTCTTCATCGTGGGGCTGGGGTTGGGCCTGCTGAGTGCGTGGTGGGAGAGCGCGCGTCTGGGGGCGGACGAAGCAGCGGCCCATCTGACTCTCTCTGAAAGGTGTCTCGCGGCGGGGAGAATCCCCTGGTTCTACTTGTCAAAAATCCTCTGGCCGTTGGATCTGATGCCCATCTATCCCCTATGGAACCTTAATCCAACAGACCTCACACAGTGGTTGTTCCCAGTTGTGACCGGAGCGGTTTCCCTGGTTTTGTTCACTGTACGGAATTCCTGGGGAAGACCCTTCTTCACTGCCTGGTTCTACTTCCTCATTGTTCTCGCGCCGGCGCTGGGATTCATTGACTTTTCCACAATGGATCTCTCGCTGGTGGCCGACCACTACCAGTATCTGGCGAGTATTGCGCCGCTTGTCCTCGTGGGCGCATTCCTCTCCCATCCCCGGCTCCCGAGGGGACTGGCGCTGTCTCTCACGGTGCTCCTACTGGGAGCTCTCGGGTGTCTCACCTGGAGACATGCCGCGGATTACCGGAGTCCGGAGGTCTATTGGCGTCACGCCATGGCGGGTAACCCAATGTGTTGGGTGGTCCACAATAACCTGGGAGTGGCGCTGGTGGATCAAGGGGAATACGATGAAGCGATTGCGTGCTATGAAGAAGCCGCACGGCTCAGGCCTGGATTCGGCGAGCCTTTGGTGAACATAGGGAATGTCTTGTTGGCGCGTGGAAGGACCCCGGAAGCCATCGCGGCCTACACACGGGCCATGCAGGCCGATCCCAAATGCGCCAATGCCCCCTACCGTCTGGGAAGACTTTACGATCAAATGGGAGAGGCCTCCCAGGCGGAAGATTTTTTAATCTTGGCTCTCAAGATAAAACCCCGTTTTGCGGAGGCCCTTAATAGCCTGGGTGTGTTGATGGCTCAACGTGGAGAACTCCGGGGAGCCATCCAGAGTTTTGAGCGTGTGCTGGAGATCCGTCCCCTTCATGCCAAGGCTGCACGGAATCTCGCACAAGCCAGAGCGGACCTGGCTCAAACCAAGCCGGTGGTCCAATCCGGTACGAAGGAGGAGAATGAGGGGAATTCCAACCCTTAACAGCCCATGGCCAATGGTGGTGAAATCCTGTCTCCTCCGAATCTCCAGCTGAACTGGGTGGCACGCGCTTATCCAGAAGAGGTGGTCGTGCGGTTGGTGCATCAACTCGCGGTCTCTCCGTGGACCGCACGGATTCTGGCCGCCCGGGGAGTGGAGGAACCAGAGGAGGCGCAAGCCCTGCTCCGGCCCGAAACACAGCCTTACCATGATCCTTATCCACTACCCGGACTGGATGCCTTCCTCCAACGCATCGAACAAGCCATCCGCAATCATGAACGTATTGTGATCCATGGCGATTACGACGCCGATGGCATTACCAGCGCGGCCATCCTGCGTTTTGCGTTCCAGCGTGTCGGGCTCGAGCCGCAAGTTTTCCTCCCCAGCCGTTTTGAGGGCGGTTATGGGATCCAGCCCGATTGGGTGAGCGCCCAGAAAGAGGCTGGCTTCGATCTGATCGTGACCACGGATTGCGGTTCTGGAGCGGATGAGGCTTGCCGCCGGGCCAGCGAGGTGGGGATCGACCTGATTGTCACCGACCACCACACTCCCAACCCAACCCTGCCCCCAGTTATGGCGCATGTGAATCCGCACCTCCCGGGCTGCCGGTACCCCTTCAAGGACCTCTGCGGCGCGGGAGTCGCTTTTAAACTTGCACAGGCCCTGACTTCCTTTGTCCCGCCTAGTTTTCAGGCACAATACCGCCGTGAACTCCCAGTCGATTTGGCAATGATCGGCACCCTGGCGGATGTGATGCCCTTGCGTGATGAGAATCGCCGGATCGTGGTGGATGGTCTCGACCGGGTACGTTCGAATCCTGGCATGGGTTTACAAGCACTTCTCACCTGCGCGCGGTGCAGCCCAAGCGGGATCAATGCCGAAATGATCGCTTATCAGGTAGGTCCGCGTTTGAATGCCGCTGGCAGGTTACGATCACCCCAGCTGGCGTTTGATCTATTGACCGCTGAAACCCCCGAGCGCGCGCTTGCTCTCGCACGGGATCTGGAGAAGGCCAACGATGAACGGAAACGGTTGGCCGCCAAGGCCACCGAGGCTGCGATAGAACGGGTCCGTGGAGAAAACCATGACGGCGCGGTAATCATGGCTGACCCCGACTGGCACCGGGGCATCCTTGGGATTCTCGCCGCCAAGGTCATGGAGGCTACGGGACTTCCCACCTTCGTGGCCAGTATCGAGGGCGAGATGGTGAATGGATCGGCGCGTGTCCCGCCCGGGTACAATGCCGCACGGATTCTGGAACTGGTCAGTGAGCTCACCGAACATGGCGGGGGACACTCGGCGGCGGCGGGATTCACGGTCCGTACGGAGGCCTGGGAGGAATTCGAACAAGCGGTCCGTGCTGCCATCCGCGATCACGCTCTGGAGTCGACGGGACCCGAAATGCATCTCGATGCCTTCCTGGAGGGAGCTACCGGAGCTGCTGACATATTGCGTGAGATCTCCTGTTTGGAGCCCTTTGGCCCAGGTTTCCCGGTGCCCGCCTTCGCACTCTGCCGTTTCGAGGGAAAGAACCGCACGAGTGTTTTTGGCGATGGACACCTCAAGGTCAACCTCGGCTCATCTCAAGAACCCTTGGAAGCAGTGGGATTCTCAATGGGCGAATGGGCTAAGGACCTGGAGCGCGGCCCGGTCGATCTGGCCATCGAGTTCGGCGAGAATCACTGGAATGGTAGGACGGTGCTACGTCCCAAGATCCTGGCAATCCGTCCCTGCCTCCGTGAGAACACACGTTCCTGCCGGATGGAGGAGGTTTCCCACTTTGAGGGCGGCGAGGGGCTGGGAAGGCTGACCCTGTGGGACTCGCGTGGGTTGCCACCACTTGAAACGGATTCATGCCTACGGATTGGGTATGGTCCCGACTGGCGGACCTGGTGGAACCAAATCCTACCCGGAACCCAAACCTATTGGAAAACACGTGCTTGGGATAAGTTCGCCGCACTCCCAGCTGGTAGCTGGCCGGGTGGTTGTTCAACTGGATATGGAGGCGAAATCCCAGAGGAGTGGAATGGGCAGGTGGTGGAGATCCTCTTCCCACCTCTCCGCAAGGCGGACCGGGTTTGGTTGCGGTCGGTCCTCACCTCCGGCGGTGGTGAGTCGTTGGTCCGATTGGCTTATTCACCCGATGAGATCAAGGAATGGTTTGCGGCTGGCCAGGCCGATCCCACCCGTGAACTATTGGCCATGGTCTACCGTGGACTAGCTTCCGAGACCAGTCTGCGGGATCTATTTCAACTCCCACAAAAGCCTGTTGCTTTGGGGTGTGCCCTCGAAATGCTTTCGGATCTCGAACTGATCCGTATCCAGGGCGAGGTGATCCATAAGGTTCCTGATCCGGTCAAACGTGACCTTTCGGAATCCTCCTTTCCAGCTGCCTGGGAGAAGCACAACCGGATGATCCTCGCATGGGTGGAACAAGTCACCACGCGCACGGCCAATGAACTTCTGCGTAGGTGGTTGCAGGAGGGGTAAGCTTTCAGTGAATCAGGCCATCGAGGACGGAGCCGGTCAGATTCTGAATCAGGTTCTGTTGTGAACCCTGCCGTTGCTGTTGAATCCGCTGTCTCTCGGAAGCCTCATACTGGTATTGGTTCAATAGGCTGATATAGCCACTGTTCCGGGGATCATATTGGATGGCCAGACGGATGGACTGGATGGCTATCTGCAGGTTGCCTGCCCGGTGATGTCCCTCGGCGAAGCGCCAATAAATCCGTGCCCGTTGCTCTGGGGGCAGGTTGGGCATTTTGAGGGTCTGGTTCAGGACCTGAATCCCACGCGAGTATGACAGATTATCAGCTAGCATCTCGCCATATTCATACGAAATCTGAGCATCCTGAGGAACCTTCTGAAGGTATGCCAGGTACACTTGTTCGGCTTGTTGATAGGCACCCTGAGCCACCAGGCCACGTGCTTGTTCCGCCAAGCTACGCGCCTGAATGCCCATTTCATGAGATAAAGTGATTCGATGCGCAGCCGATTCAGCCTTGATGAAAGCTCCTGCCGCCTCAGCAAACCGTCTAGCTGCAGTCTGATAAAGTTCCTTTTCCGAGGCTTCGAGACCCAGTGTGTAGAGACGCAGGCCTTCCTGGTAGCTGGTGGAGGCATATTGATCGGCTTGTTTTTTCTCAGCGGAGACTTGGGCTCTCTCTGAAAGCTCCTGAGCCTTATGCGCTTTTTCCAGGAAGGCTGATGTTGGGACTGGCACTGGCTTTATCACGAGAGAGGAAGTAGCGGAATGGGGCTCTGCCGTGCTGGAGGAGCTCGATTCAATCCTTTCCGGAGACATGGTGGGTAACACTGGAGAGGTTTCCGGAGCTGGCTCCACCTGCTCCGGTGGCCGATTTTCAGTTGGTTTCTCAGTTGGCCTTTGCGCCGGTTTCTCAGTAGTAGATTCAGCCTGATTCTCTGTTGAGGGTCCGGCGTGGATCTCCTCTTCTCTCTCTTCCATGACGGGAGCGGGTGGAAGGAAATTCGAATCAAGGGCCAGAGACAGGGGGCCGCTGGTGAGAGAGGCCACCTGTGTCGTAGGGAGAATACTGGTGGCGGCCTGGATTTCCGCCGCCGTCACAACAGCCAGAGTAATCTCCGGCGTTGGGGATGGTGTTTCCGTGGGGACTGGAGTTTGTGTGAGTGTATGCGGGGATTCCGTCTGAGTTTCTGCCGCCTTATCTACTGCCGCCGTAACTACACTGGGTGTTCTGTGCGGGGGACGGAATTGCTGGTTCAATGCAATCGCTGCAACTGCCACCCCACCGCCGATGAACAATCCCACCAGGAGTTGGAGGAGGGAATTGTGTGAGGTCTGAGGGGTTCCTGTCTGTGTGTGAGAGGATTCGTTCATGGAAGTATCCAGTCTCTTGCACACACTCATCCTAACACAGAATCACCCTTTAAGGGGGCGTAATAGAGCATAAAAGAAAGAATCCACATTATTCACAGTGCTTAATGTAGTATCTTAATAAACAACCATTAACTCAATGAAATAAGCATAGTAGAGATAATGTAGTTGCCCCCCATTTTCACATGTTTTACCGGATCCTGTAAAAGTTACTCTTGATTGTGTAATCCGTTTGGTTATATAACATTCACAGGCAATCTAGAGCTGATCCGGGAATGAGCCCCCGGTTGGTTGCCAAAGTCGGGGGGGGAAAAATGTCAGGGCACACTGCTGTGGGGAAGCAGTGGACTGCGCTGTCTACCATCGGGGGATGGAGACATCGCTTCCTAACCGCCATTTCAGGCGGAAGGTACTCCACTCTTTTCTTATTAATTGTTCTATTGGTGTTGGGTGTATTCTGCGCGGAAGGTGTTTTCGCGCAACCAGCCGGAGCACCTCCGGGTCCTCCTCCAGGAGGAAGGGGTCCTGGTGGACCTCCACCTGGTGGCCCTCCAGCGGGTGGGCCTCCCAGCGCCCCTGCGGATACCGCCGTAAGCACGTCTTCAGAAGCTGCCTCCACGGAAAGCGGAGAGTCTGAAGCCAAGGGAATGTCGACACCGATTATCGATGTCTCCTTCCCGGACCAGAAGCTCACCGAGGTGGCGGACCTACTCTCGACCCTGGGCGGTGTGAATATCAACGTCGCCGGGAATGTCGATCCGAAAATCCTGGTCAACTACAGTGTCAAAACCGAGAAGACCATCCGCCAGGTGTTGGATGATCTGGCCTCGCTTTATCAGTTGTATATCGATACCGCCCCCGATGGTAGCGTCACCATCCGGCCGGGAAGTGATAAGCCCACTAAAGCCGAGGACATCAAGGAGAAAACCTTCCCGGTCCGCTTCAGCCGTCCCTCGGAGATTCTAGACCTGGTGCGTCAATTTCTCTCCAGTAGTCCTTCAGCGGATGCCATTGCGCTCGATAGCCAGAAATCCATCTTGGTCCGTGATATCCCCGAGGCCCTAGCCCGTGTCGAGGAATTCCTCAACCGGGTGGACATTCCCAAACAGAGCACTGTCTTTCCGATCATGTATGGCGACGCTCAGGAAATCGCCGACATCATCAAGGAACGTCTGCCCGATCTGGAGGAGGGCGCGCTCACTGTCGATACCGCCAACAGCCAGTTAATCGTCAAAACCAACCTGGAAAATCTGGCTGAAATTCAGTTGTTGATCGAAACACTGGATGTCAAGAAGGAGATCCGGGTTTTTACTGTCAGTTTTCACGAGGTCGAGGATGTAGTCGACATGTTGGAGGAGCTCAACCTGCTCAGCGAGGAAGGCACGGTAGTCTCCAACGAATACACCGGCAAGTTGATCATCCAAGACACTCCCGAACGCCTCGACCGTATCGCCGAGGCGATCAAAGCCTATGACACCCCGCGTCCCGCCGTCTTTGTCGAGGCTGAGATTATGGATGTCGCTGCTGAGTACAAGTTCAGTTGGGATCCCACCGTCACAATAGGTGATGCTGTCGGTAACAGTGCCACGGTTGGAGATGATACCGGTACAGTGCTCGCGGATGGGCAGTCCATTATGAACCTCGCGGGAAGTGGCTCCTTCAGTTTCGCCACCCTGGATGCGGGGAAATACCTGGCCGAACTCCAAGCCAATGAATCGGATGAAGACACCAAAACCATTGCCAGCCCACGTCTCATTGTTGAGCGCGGAGAAGAAGCCCGCTTGACCGTCGGTTCCGAGGAACCCATCGGTGTCAGCAGCTACACTTCGACCTACTCCACCTCCAATAATTACGTCACCCAGCGCACCCGTGAGGTCGGTATCCGCTTGATCGTGGAAGCTATGAATATCAGCGAGCGTGGCTACACCGAGCTCTATCTCGGATTAGAAAACAGCAGTGTTCCCGAGGATGGACGCGTGCTGATTGGTGGCGACACTTATGGTCTCCGGGTACTGACACAAAACATTGAAACCACCGCTGTTCTCAAGGATGGCCGGACACTCGCGGTGGGTGGTCTCTTTACCCGCGACACCTCCCAAAGCAGCGCGGGGACTCCGTTCCTGAACCGGGTTCCCGTCATCCGCTACTTCTTTTCCACTTTGGCCAAGGCCGACAGTAAACGGAAATTGCTGCTCTTCATTACCCCGCACATTATCAACTTGGATTCGCCTACTCAGAAGTTCATGCAGGATGAGGATGCCTTCTCCAAGCTCGAGGGGAAATCCACAACCACTGTCGGTAAAGATGCTTCGCTGGCCGGGATCGAGGATACTTCCGGTTTGTCTACCGAGACCGCCGGTGAGTTTGAGGCTCCCGCTGAAGAAAAGTGGGTGAATGTCGGCGGGAAGTGGGGCTTCTATGACAAGGATGGCCAGTTCGTGGACCGGACCGCCGAGTTCACAAGCGCCTTCGGCAAGGAGGGAGAGGCCGAGGGGACAGAAGCAGCTCCGCAAGCCTCCAACCTGAAAGAATCAGCCGCTCCCGCCGCATCGGGTCTTTTGCGTCAGCTGACAGAGCCCGCAGTTACTCCCGGACAGGCGGCTCCGGCTGAGGCAGCTCCAACCGAGGCTGCTCCCACCGCTCCGGAAGCATCTCCAGAGCCCAAGGCGGAAGCTGTCCAACCCAAGAAGGAACCCGCCACAACTTCCGGGAAACCCACCACCACGGAGAAACCCGCCCCCACTACCGAGGCGCAACCGAAGACCACCCCGAAGGTGGCCGAGGTACTCTCTGGCGAGGCCGCGATGAGCGCCATGCGCGGCTCCTCGAACTCCATCGGGAAATTTAAAGGCACACTCCATGACTTGATCCGTAAGGTTGGAGATGACAGTGGCGTCAAGAGATTCGGTATCAGTAAGTCGATTGACCGCACGGTTTTTGATTCCGAAATCGAGATTGATACAACTGGCAAAACCTATGATCAGGTCATGAAGGAAGTCCTGCAGAAACAGGGCCTGGAGATCCGCTACCGCAAGGCGGATCCACCTCAGATTTACAAGGCCGCATCCAAGGAGTCCACCAAACCGGCGCCAACCACTACGGCACCGGCCACTCCTCCAGCGGCTCCAACGGCGCCTGCGCCTACCGCCCCAGCTGCTCCAGCGCCCGCTGCGCCAACAGCGGCTCCGGTCGAGGCTCCGGCTGCTCAGCCTCAGACCAAGGCGTTTGGTAACGAGGATCCCTGGTCTGAGCCACCGGCCTCCAGAGGCTGGACTCCCGTGGAGGAGCCCGCCTCAAGCCGTGGCCAGAAGTGGAGCACTCTCTCCGGATCACAGGCCTCGGCGGGAGAAGTATACTCCGCGCCCGCGCCGACTCCTCAGAAGGAATCCTGGGAGGTCAGTTATCAATCCAACGATAGTTTGACCCCTGGTCGACCTCACAGACTGTCGGCTCCCGCAGGTTTTGAACGCCAGAATCAACCCCCCTCCATGAGCGAGGATGCGTGGGGACGGCTCTTGGATGGCCAGACACCCGGGGAACCCAGCCAGACCAGACTCCCCTCTGGGGCTGTCGTCACTCCTGCCCGGTACAGCCAGCCTCAGACCACCACCTCAAGGGGCGCATCTGGCGTATACCAATCCTCCACGGTTCCGGCGGAACCAGCCAGTCTGCTCATTTCCCAGTCGAAGCCGGTCACACCTGAGAAAAAAGGAGCTTGGAACAAGATTAAAAAGTTGTTCACACCTGGGCGCAAGGAATGAACCTCGCCGCCATGTGAGCACTTTCAGAAAGCGTAAGTTTCACCCACCACCTCTGCTGTGGCTTTCGGCGCCCTTGCCCTGGGCGCCTTTTTTTTTGGAAATTCATTTCCGGTACGATATCGAATCTGGGGCGCAACCTCGGCGGATAAACGGCCCGTTGACCTACACATCCGGGAGGGCATAATTGTCTTTTATAGAAGCGTGGCGTTCATGGACCGATGCCCTATAAACTTCCGTTACCTCCCGTTTTGCAGAATGCTGGCTGGCAGGTGAAGATCTATGACGCCGAACGGCTTGAACCACCCCATATTACGATAATCCAGAAAGGCGAAACGTGGCGGTTATCACTCAGAGATAGGTCGTTTCTAGACAAAGATCAAAAGTGGAGCCAGATCCATCGAGATGTGCGGGCTGCAATCGAAGAGAATTGGGATAAACTAATCGAGGGGTGGAATGAGCTCCATCCAGGAAATCCTGTAAAAAAATGAAAACACCGATGAAGACAATACCAGTAACATCAGTTTGTAATCTCCCGGAATTGAAACGGGGGAAATCCATGCCACATCAGGGTCAGTCCAGCCGCATGATAGAGGAGAGTCCTTATGATCAGACTCTTCCCACGGACCAGGTAAGGGAAGTCCTTGCACAAATAGAGCGCCGGGATCTGTTCATCGCGGGGAATATGAACAAAAAGGAAGGTACGCTCACTCTTGTCCGTGGAAACATGGAAACAATAACCATTCCTCTCAATCTTTTCCGCAAATCAGGGAAATTGACCCCTGATTTTGGGCGGTTTGAATTGGATGATTATGGAAACACCCTACGCTTCGGTGAATATGAGGCCTCTTCGGACTTTGTCCTGTGGGAGGTTGATCCCCAGTATCGTGAAAGAGTTAAAACGAGGGAGCGCCAACCATCCGGCTTGGGGGCATCCCTCCGCCGCCTCAGAATCCAACGTGGTTTTTCTGAGGCTGATTTTGGGGTTTCGCCCCAAACCATCTTACGCATCGAGCGGGGAGAAGTATCCAAACCTCACCGGAGGACTTTGGATCTGATCGCACGGACACTTCGTGTGTCGTTAGATGAAATTGAATCTTACTAGATGAAGAAGCAATCTCTCTTACCTTCTTCATCCTTGCCTTTCTCCTCTCCTTGAAAGACTATTCGCGGTGAGTGCGGCACAATTGATTGAGGGCGTGGGTGAATTCACCCATGTCTCAATGAGAAGCCGTGAACTCACCGAGACAGACAAAGGAGATGTGTTACCCCATGCCGGCAGCACCCACTCTGACCTCCCTGGTGGAGGCCTCTAAGAAACAGTTGGACCAGCTGGCCCAGATCGAGCCAGTGATCATTCAAGCGGCCCGTGTGGTAGCTGAGCGTTTAGCTGCCGGTTCAAAGCTGCTCGTGGCCGGGAATGGGGGAAGTTGCTCCCAGGCCATGCACTTCGTGGGCGAGGTCATCGGCCGCTTCCGTGGCAACCGGCGGCCTTATGGGGCGATTGCCCTGGGGACCGACCCGGCCGCCTCGACCTGTATCTTGAACGATTTCGGCTCCGATCCCTATTTCTCCCGCCAGGTGGAGGGTTTAGGGCAGGAGGGGGATGTGTTTATTGGCCTGACCACCAGTGGCACCAGTCCGAATGTGGTCGCCGCGCTCAAGACAGCCCGCGCGAAAGGACTCATCACGATCGGCTGGCTGGGACGGGATGGGGGTACCGCCAAGGAGTTGTGCGATTATGCCATCGTGGTACCCGGAACCGACACTGGACGGATCCAGGAGGCACATCTCTTAATCCTTCACTACTTTGCCGAAGTAATCGAGGCACTGGACTGACTCCAGGACCGACTAGTGACGGCGTCCTGTTCTGGTATGATGGCTCTAGATTGATTCGAGAAAGAGATACTGATAGATAATGATTTCTGAATGGATCAGCTGGTTCACCCAGATTTACAATGTGGAAGCGGTTATCCACTGGGGTGGACTGGTGGGCATGACTTTCATTGTGTTCGCCGAGACCGGCTTACTAGCTGGTTTTTTCCTGCCCGGGGATTCGCTCCTGGTGGCCTCGGGTCTTTTAACCGCGCGGGGAACCTTTGATAACAACGTATTCGTCACATGTATCGTGCTATCCATCGCGGCCGTGGTGGGAGATACGGTGGGATACTGGTTCGGAGCCAAGACCGGTCCGATGTTGTTCAAGCGCGAGAAGTCGCTCTTGTTCAACCCCAAACATTTAAAACGAACGCATGAGTTCTACGAACGGCATGGTGGCAAGACCATCATCATCGCGCGTTTCATCCCGATCATCCGCACATTCGCCCCGATCGTGGCGGGAATCGGAACCATGCAGTACACACGGTTCCTTTCCTATAATGTGTTCGGTGGAATCGGTTGGGTATGGAGCATGGTTCTGATCGGTTATTTCTTGGGAACAGCGTTTCCCTGGATGATTGAAAGCATCGACAAGGTTATCATTGTGGTCATTGCGATCTCGCTCTTGCCGATGGTGATTCATTATTTACTTGAGCGCCGTAAGAAACCGCAGGAGGCCTGAGATCACGCGCGGCGGCGTGAGAGAGGGGCGGTTTCTTTTTTTTGAAAGGGTATCCGGGGTATGGAGTGGAAACGCCAGACTGTCCATATGGCGGCGGGGTTGCTCATTGTCTTCCTGCGCTTCCTGCCCTATTGGGCTCTGCTGTCCGTGTGCCTGTTGGGGATCCTGTTTAACCTCTTCTTCTTGCCGCGGATGATTCCCTCAATCATGCGTGGTATCAGTGGAGACCGCCGGGGAGTGGTTTTTTACCCCATGGCGATCACCTGCCTGGTCCTGCTTTTCCCGCATCATCTGCACATTGTGGCCGGAGCTTGGGCTGTCCTGAGCTTTGGGGATGGGATGGCCACTCTGGTGGGACGGATGGGACGCCCCATGCCCTTACGCTGGAATGAGAAGAAGACCAGCCAAGGGACCATGGCCTGTTTTATCGCCTCGGCGCTCACCTGTTATGGTGCGATGATCCTTGTCCAACCCGAGCTCTTGCAGGAATGGCAGCGTTGGGCGATTGCGGCGGTGACGGCGGCAGCTTTGGCCTCCTGGGTGGAGTCTCTACCCCTGCCCATTAATGATAATTTGACCGTCCCCTTCACTGCTGCGGCGGTTCTCTGGGCCGCCGACTTTGTCGATGCCAGTTTGTTGAGGCAGCTCGAGGGGTGGTATGTGGTTGTGGCGGTCGCCGGGAATGGCATCCTTGCCTCCGTCATGACCAGTTTCCGTCTCATTCACGGAAGCGCGACCTGGGCGGGTGTGATTCTCGGATCGATTCTGTGGGTTGGCGGGGGCTGGCAGTGCTATCTGATCTTGGTGATGTTTTTTGTCTTGGGTACTCTGGCCACGAAACATGGCTATGAGCGGAAAGTCTGGCGTGGCGTGGCCCAGGAAGATCAGGGACGGCGTGGAGCTCGTCATGTCGTGGCCAACTGTGGTGTTCCGACCCTGTGTGCCTTTTTCGTGGCGGCAACCCCATACCCGCAATGGTTTAAAATTGCTCTTGTGGCCAGTCTGGCAACCGCCCTTCTGGATACGCTTTCCAGTGAATTGGGGCAGGTTTATGGGCATGACCCAGTGCTTCCGACTACAGGAGAGACAGTTCCCATCGGCACCGAGGGAGCCATCTCCATGGAGGGAACCCTCGGTGGACTATTGGGAGCCACTTTCATGGCCGCCTTTGCCTGGCTGATAGGAGCCATCCCGGCTTCATCTATCTCGTTGATCGTCATGGCCGCGTTTGTTGGCGGGAGCGCTGAAAGCCTGATCGCCGCCGTGATCCGCTTTGATTTCACTTGGAGGAATGAGATCCTCAACATCACGAATACCGCCATTGGAGCCGCTGTCGCCCTTGTGGTGGCTATCCAAACCCAGCCTCCCGCCTGAGAGGTAACGGAGATCCTCATGTACCCCCCGATCCGTGTGTTGTCCGTTTTTGGGACTCGTCCCGAAGCCATCAAGATGGCTCCCGTTGTCAGACAGCTCCAAGCCACGCCAGGTATTGAGTCCCGGGTCTGTGTCACTGCCCAACACCGCGAGATGTTGGATCAGGTCTTGGAGGCCTTTGAAGTCCAGCCCGATGTAGATCTCAATCTGATGCGCGGCGGGCAAGGGCTTTATGACCTGACAGCGCGGGTGATCACCGGGATGGAATTGGTCTTGAAAGAACTGCATCCCGGTCTGGTTTTGGTGCATGGAGACACTACCACCACATTTGCTGTCTCACTTTCCGCCTATTACGCCCAGATCCGGGTGGGGCATGTGGAGGCGGGATTACGCACGCGGAATAAATATGCCCCCTTTCCGGAGGAGATGAACCGTGCTCTCACCACCCGGTTGGCGGACTTTCACTTCGCGCCAACCCCTACCTCAAAAGCCAACCTGTTGACCGAAGCGGTTCCCGGAGCTTCGATCCAGGTGACCGGAAACACGGCGATCGATGCCCTGCTATGGATGCGGGATCGTGTCCGGGGAAAACAAGGGTTGATTGAATCCATGCTGGGGCCTCTGCCCGGCGAACAATCCCTCGTGCTCATCACCGCACACCGGCGGGAGTCTTTCGGTTCCGGATTTGAGTCGATCTGCCTGGCCTTCAAGGACTTGTGTGGACGGTTCCCCGGCACACACTTCGTCTACCCCGTGCACTTGAATCCCAATGTGCAAGACCCAGTCCGCAGACACTTAACCGGGATTCCCAACCTGAGTCTGATTGAACCCCAGCCCTATCCCCCCTTTGTGGCACTGATGGAACGCGCCACCCTGATTCTTACCGACAGCGGGGGGATCCAAGAGGAAGCTCCCTCACTGGGTAAACCTGTTCTTGTCCTCCGTGAGGTGACTGAACGTCCCGAGGCAGTTGAGGCCGGAACTGTGCTGCTGGTGGGAACTAACCGTGAGTTGCTGGTCGAACAAGCCTCCCGGCTGCTGACCGACCAGGGAGCCTATGAATCCATGAGCCGCAAGATCAATCCTTATGGCGATGGTCAGGCTGCTCCGCGCATCGTGGATGCCATCCTACGGGGTTTTGGGAGAGAAGAGGTGTATCACCAGGGGGAATTTGGGGGGTGAGGCAAAGACAGTCACATGGAATGAGCACTCCAGGCACACTTGGTCCCTGTTGAGTTTAGATCGACCAGCTGGGCATGTGGATCAATACAACGTAGTTTGATCCGTAATTCTTGTTGGAGATTGGCACTGTCTTTCACTCCAGGAAAGAGCTTTGAGCGATTCTGGGGCAGATCACAATGTAGAACCACTCGTATCTTTATGGCTGCCGCGCTTCCACGAGCAAACTCACCCACCGTAATAGTGCTTTCTCCATCCGGTGTCTCATCTCGAATCTGGGCGATTCTTAACAAAGCCAAACTATCACGAACCTTAAGCGCCACTTCTTCCGCGAGGGTGATGGGTTTGGTTTGCTGGTCAATGCGGTAGTCTTTTACCTCCACTAGCCATAGCACCTTCTGGCCAGGATCAAACAAGGCAAAGTCCATCTCCTTGCACCCTGCGCAGAAGGATTGGAAGTGCTTTAAATAAAAGGAGGTTTTCCCGAACCTACAAACCTTCCAAGGATCGGGAAACTCGAAAACCAGCTTTCCTTCAACGAACATTTATGGCATCGGCCTAGTAAGTTGCGGGTTCGGCATCCATATACCGTTGGCTTTGCTCGATCTCAGCCTCCAGGGCATCCACTGGCTCGATCTCCTCGGCGGACAGGCCCATGGAAGATGCGACGCCACAGGCAGTGTTCTTCAGCGCCACGAAAAGCCGGGGAACTTCCTGGTTGTTTGGCTGATTGAGCAACAGAGACAGCTCTCTCAGGATGTAGAGGCTGTGTGTGGCAACGAATACCTGTGTTCCATTCCGTGCGATGGACAGGATGAGCTCGGACACATTGGCCATGTAGGCGGGGTTCAAATTAGTTTCGGGTTCATCCCAGAACAGAATCGATTGTTTTGAGAGGGTTCCATTGGCTAAGAGATATGCGGCCACTCCCAATTTACGGAATCCTTCCGCAATCAAGGGAACTTCATATTTATCAGCCCCCTTTTGAACCAAGTAAAAGCGTCCGTTTTCATTGCGAATCGATCCCCCCAGACTTTTCTCCACAGGCTCCAGGAGGCTATTCACTTCATCGAGTCTTCGTCCACGAAGAAGAGGTTTTTCAAGCGCTTGGCACAGGTCGAAATAGGTCTCATCGATTGCAATCTCATAATCCCGGTACAATGCCGCGAATCCCGGAAACAATGAGAGAACTTCCTTAGTGGGAAAGAAAACGCAGCCTTTGTCAAAGAAATCTTTGGGAGGAGCGTACAAGCTTACTACCGACGTATCCTTTGTGGAGAATCGATAACTGAATCCTTCGCTCAATTGATCCTCGAAACCTGTTTCGACCTCCGCCGTTGTGATGCCCATTTGACGCCTAGTCAATCGCCCAACCGACTCAGCGCGAAAGACACGCATCAACTTTCCACCCAACTCCGTTTGCTGGGTGGCCTTGTCCGGGCGAGACCCCCCCTTCGCTTTACGGGCCATTTCCTGGCTCCAACGCGCTGAGGTGTAGGCGAGTTTCAACAGGTGACTCTTCCCCGTACCGTTGGCCCCAATAATGACATTCAGTCCCTTTGCGAAGGTAAAATGGGCTTCATCAAAGACCGTAAATCCCTTGATATCAAGTCGAGTAATCATGAGTGTATCTTGTGGATCCTCTCAAATAACTATTGAAAGAATCCCCTCGCTCGGAAAAGTGTACCCAAGAGCCAGAATACCATCCAGAGATGATTCTCACGCAGGATTCAAGTGGGAGACAATGAGGGTACCCGGGATTCGGCCACACACGGTCCCTTACGTTGTTTTGGTGATCTCGCGTACGGCTTGGAGAAGTTCATCCAACTGGAAGGGTTTACGGAGAACACGGTTCACGCCCAATTCCTTGGCTTGATCAATCTCTTCGTTGGTGGCCAGGCCGGTGATGATGAGCGTGGGAACACCGGGGGTAGTCCCCTGCAGTTCGGACAGAACCTCAAGACCATCTTTACGGGGCATACGGATATCAATAATCAAGCCATCATAGGCATTCGCGTTGAGTAGGCGCATTCCCTCCTCTCCATCCATGGCCTGATCGATCTCATACCCCGCGCTGGACAGGAAATCCCGGATCAGGTCTGAGAGAGAACGCTCATCATCCACCAGGAGGATCCTTCTCCGGGCTGGACGGCGTCCGTTCATAGTGGTTTTCGGATGAACCACTTGGTTTACTTCTTCGGCCTCCCCACAGGGAAGATGGATGAAGAAGGTGGTTCCCTTTCCCACGTGACTTGTCACCCAGATGTGGCCACCATGGCTTTGGACAATACGTTGACACACCGCCAAACCTAGGCCAGTTCCCTCGCCCTCACGTTTTGTGGTGAAGAAAGGATCAAAGATGCGAGGCAAATCTGTACCAGAAATGCCTGGTCCACTGTCGATCACCTGGATCGAAACCATATTGCTGGATTGCTGGTGATTTGCCCGAATTGTGAGCGTTCCACGCTCATTCATGGCTTGAATCGCATTGACAAACAAGTTGGCCAGTACTTGTTCGATCTGGCGCGCATCCACACGGAGTGTGGGCAGATCGGGAGGAACATCGACCATCGGTACGACCTGAGCCTTGGGGAAGCGATGATGCGCCATTTGTAGGGCACCCTCGATCAACCCCGGCAGGTTTGTATCCACCACCATGGGTTGTGCCTGACGTGCAAACCCCATCAAATCACTGATGATCTTGGAGATCCGCTCGGTCTGATCGACAATTTCTTGAAGTGATTTGATCCGCTTAGGCTCCTGCTCATCCATCACCAGAATCTGCGCCTTGCCCGAGATCACCGCCAATGGATTGTTGATCTCATGCGCGGCGCCCGCGGCGAGACGTCCCACCGACGCCAGCCGGTCCACATGGAAGACCTGCCGCATGGCTTCGGATTCACGCCGTGAGGCCTCAGCCGATTCCTCAGCTTCATGCTGTAAACGCCGGTAGAGGCGTGCACGCTCCTGAAGGGCGAAAGCGGCCTCGACGGCGGTATCGAGCAAGAGACGTGTCTCGGCATCAACCACTTTGGAGCCCGATGTGTCCACCATGCATTCGCCACGATAGACCTGGTCCAACTCGATTGGGATGGCTGAGAGCTGTCCACTCTCCAGTACCTGGCAGACCTCATCACGCAGGTTGACCCTTTTCCCGCTGGAAAGCACTGTCTCTCCCAGCAGGTCCAGGATCCCCTTACGGCTCATCGCATGACTCTCTTCCTGTTCTTCACCCCCCTCAAGAACCCTGTAGAAGGTTTGAGAATGTCCCAGACGATCCGAACTAATGACCCCCTCCAACGTCATCAACGTGGTGTCATGGGTCATGATGACCATCCAGGGAAGGTCAAACCGTTCACGGAGTAGATCGACTGCCTTGGCTAGGAGATCCACTTCGAGATCTTCATGGACACGCATTTGATGGATCTCGGAGATGGTGGAGAGAACTTCGATGGTACGAAGGCTTCGACGCTGTTCATAATCCGCGTTCAGGGCAGTCCGGGAAAGCTTCTGATTGGCTTCCTCGAGGGCCTTCAAATAGACATCCACGGTCGGGAGGGGGAGATCCAGTTTCTCCGCGATCGTCTGGGTGCGGACAAGTAGATCTCCAGTAAAATGATTCAGGTCCTGATCTGAGAACTTGAACCTCTCCATAAGCCAGGAGTCATCATGAAAAAAGACCTGGTTGCCGGATTCGCCGATCCGCGAGCGTCTTGCCATGTGATCGGCCAGATAAATCAAACTAGGGAGATCCTTGGGCTCCAGCTTCCCAATCTGGGGAGGCTGATGGTGAAGCCAAATGGCATTGCGCAGGATATCGGGGAATCCCCACCGTTCAGCCATTCGTTTCCCCACTTCAGTGTGGGTGATTGAAAGCTCCTCGGATTCGTATTCGACAAGCGACTTTTGTCCATCCGCGGCTCTCTCGACCACATCCACATAATCTTGTGGAATGGTGGCTAATAAGCCGATCTTGCCAATGTCATGGAGCAGGCCCGCCAAAAAGGCTTCCTCGGGATTCGGCCAACCAAAACGGACCGCTAACATCTCGGCGGCTACGGCTACCGCCAGGGAGTGACGCCAGAACTCATCCAGATCCATCCTCTCCGCCCATTCGGCCTTGTGGTTGGAGAAGCACTGGAACACGGTGACCCCAAGGGTAATACAGCGTAAAGCATTCAAGCCCAACAACGCCGCCGCATGGTTGATTGAAGTCACCTTTTTTCTGAGACCGACACTGGATGAGTTGGCGACTTGAAGAACTTTCGCTGACAGGCTGGGATCTTTGGAAAGAAGCTCGGTAATTTCGCGGACAGAAATATCCGGTACATTCCATAACCTGATCATCTCCACGGCAAGAGCGGGCAGGGTAGGAATGTTCTCAAGAGATACTATCTGGTGTTGCAGTCTATCAGACTGAATGGAGCGTTTCACGATCACGGTACCGTTTCCGCCAACTACGCCTCCTCCCAGAGAGAAACGGTGTACAGCCAAAAACCGCCCTCATAAGTTCTTCTATCGGCAGGCAAGAGGGATTTCTTGAGTCTGTTTATGATTCTTGAACGGGAATTGTGTCCCTCACCTACATATAGGAATGGAGATCAGGAAAGGACTTTGATAGGCATCGGGACAATGGTCTTGTGCACCGCCACCGATGCCAGCTCGGAGATTTTTACAGTCTCGAGATAGGTCTGTATCTCCTGGCGTAAACTGCTCCAACGCTCATGCAACGGGCAGGGATCCGCATCAGAGCAATTCGCCCATCCAATCGCACACTCCTCAAATACATCCCGCGCCCCCAGGCAGCCCATGACTTCCCATAATGTGATCTGATCGGCCCGGCGGATGAGCCGGTAACCGCCCCCAGGGCCACGTAAGGGGTGGACCATTTTCCCGCGCGCGAGTTGGTTCATCACTTTGGAGAGGTGGTGGCTGGAGATTTCCTCTTCTTGAGCAATTTCCTGGACACTGACGATGTCTTGTTCGGGACGGGCAGCCAGATAAGTGAGGGCACGAATCGCATACTCGGTTGGTTTTCCATAGAGCAATGCCATTGTGAAAAGACTCCCTCCGGTCTTCGTAGATCAATTATTTTACTCGGCGGAGAAACGCAAAGTCAATACAAGCCTTTGTAAATCAATTGGTTCCGTTCATCTTTCCACCTTCCAGCCAGGCCGGCAAGAGCCTTCGGAAAAGGGCAGAAACAGGCATTTCTCCGCTGCTCTCCGCCTTCTGTGTGTAACAAGGAGGCTCATCAAGGGCTGGGATGCGGGAAAGACTTCCCTTCTGTCTGTTAACCTTCCTTTATCGGCACCTTTTGAGCCATGCTTTAGGATCATAATTGTCTCATATATTTGGACTTATGTGTCGATACATAAAGTTTTGTCTCATTTCCTCTTGACTCTTACGCAACCCCATGACATTATTTGTCTTGTTGATGCTGATCTCAGAGTGAATCTGAAGATTGACACATCGAGATCGCACCAACCGGAGCCTTCCTGAGGGGAATGGGGAGGCGCCACAGTCGGCCATGGGGCAGCCGAGGCCCCGAAAGGTTCCGGCTGGGAGTACGACTGAGAGGGGGAGTTGAAATGAGGAGAAGGTTAATGCTGGTGGCGGGACTCTTGGCCGTGGCCATGCTGGTCCCTGTCCAAGGAGTTCTTGCAGAAGTTTATGAGGCACCGTACTACCAAGCACCCCAGGCTGAAGTCGCTTTGGCATCATATGGACCGATGGGCCCCATGCCCGGTCAGATGATGGCGCCCGGGTATGGTCAGATGGGTCCGGGGTGCGGTTACAGTGGTAATCCGGCCGAGTGTGGCTCACCAGCCACCAAACTCGGACGCGGCGTGGCCAACACCTTAACCGGGTGGATGGAATTACCCAAGCACACCCTCATGGGGGTCTTCAGCTGCAATGTCACACCGATCGAGGGTGCGGCTGTGGGTGTGTTCCGTGGCTTTGGACGCGCCGTGGAGAGAACAGGTATCGGGCTGTATGAGGTCTTTACCTTCCCGATTCCGGGGTATGCACCGCTGCTCTGCCCTGAGTACATCAGTCTCGAAGGCAACTGCGGATGCTGGCGGAATGAGCCTTATTGCAGTGGCAATTGCTGCCCGCCGCCATGTGTTCCGCCGTGCCCGAATCCATGTGAGGGTGGTTGGAATCAAGTCTTCCAAAAATCCGCCCCCGATTCCATGGCGATGGGAAATCAACCCCAAACGCCCCCCGCTGCGCCGTCACGGGAACGCGCGCCGGGTTCCGTTACCTATCCCGATGACTTTCTGAAATAAGAGCCCGGGCTAACTGGTTCGTGGCGGGTGGGGAGGATAACCCTCCGAGTATTCCTCCCCGCCTGGCTCCGGACACGAAGGCCCCAAGGCAAAACGCAACCAAGACCGTTTCATGCTCTTGCCCTCGGTTTGGCCACTGAGGGCTTTTTTTTATTTTGCCTGCCCATCTCACTGACACCGTCAGGATCACACCTTTCTCCGGGAGGTGTGGATTGGTAAAGTGAATTCTTGGAAGCAACAGATATCATCTCCTGCATGAAGGAGCACCTGTATGTCTGTCACACCAATCTCTGTCCAGTCACGGGACCCGGGCGATCCGGTTTCAATCATCATTTTGGGAGCCTCTGGTGACCTCGCCCGGAGGAAGGTCATACCAGCCCTGTTTGCCCTCTATTGTCAAAAACTCCTCCCGGAGAGTTTTCATGTGATCGGTTTCGCCCGTAGTCAGCTCTCCCATGTGGAATTCCGGACCCGGATCACCGAACACCTGACCTGCCGGTATGCTCCGGGGGAATCCTGTGGCGAACGGATGGAGGAGTTTCTCGGCCACTGTTTTTATGTCAGTGGGGGCTATGATGACCGGACTTCCTTTGGACACCTGCGGGAGGAGCTGCGGACACTCGAGGGAGCACATCCCACCAACCGTGTCTTCTATATGGCCATCCCCCCCTTCATTTTCTTGGATGTAGCGCAGTCTCTCCGTTATGCGGGCCTGGTCAGTGGACCCAACGATACCAACTGGTCCCGGGCGGTCATCGAAAAACCCTTTGGTTCGGACCGGATATCCTCGGATGATCTGGTCCGTAACATGGCGGATGTCTTCTCCGAGGAGCAGACCTACCGGATCGATCATTATCTCGGCAAAGAAGTCATTCAGAATCTCATGGTTTTGCGGTTCGCCAATCTTATCTTCGACCCGATCTGGAACCGCGCCCATGTCGACAATGTCCAGATCTCCTGGAAGGAAGACCTGGGGGTGGAGGGACGAGGAGGGTATTTTGATGAGTATGGCATTATCCGGGATGTCATCCAGAATCATTTGTTGCAGATCCTGGCGTTGATCACCATGGAGCCACCAGTCAGTCTTCAAGCCCGGGATGTCCGCGATGAGAAAGTGAAGTTGCTCAGGTGTATCCCCCCGGTCAAACTTGAAAACATGGTGCTGGGGCAATATGGCCCCGGTGTCTGGAAGGGGATCCAGCACCCCGGATATCGCCAGGAAGAGTCGATCCCGAAGGACTCACGGACTCCGACCTATGCGGCGGCGGTCCTGCAAATTGCCAACCGGCGTTGGGCGGGAGTGCCATTCCTGATTCAAGCCGGGAAGGGATTAAATGCCCGCATGACCGAGATCCGCCTCCAATTCCGTGAGGTTCCCGCGAATCTCTACCACAACCAGGGGTGTCCTTTAGCGCGCAACCAACTGGTCATCCGTGTCCAACCCGATGAGTCGATTACCTTCGAGATCATGAACAAGACACCGGGGCTGGAGATGCGGCTGGGCAAGAGTGCTCTCAACCTGCGCTATGGTTCCGCTTTCGGTGTGGAGATCCCCGATGCCTATGAATGCCTATTGCTGGATGTGATGGAGGGTGATGAGAGTCTGTTCATCCGCGCGGATGAACTCGCCGCCGCCTGGAATATCTTCACACCGGTACTGAACCAGATCGAGAACGAGAAGATCGAACCCGGCCTGTATGCCTTCGGGTCCAACGCACCTGAACAGGCCCATACCCTGGCTGCTCGCTTTGGGCCGGAATGGCATCAGGAGTGAGGCTGGACGCACGCTACCATGGAGGACGGTGTTCTGTTCAAACAGTTGCTGCTTCTGATGCTGTGTCGAGAATCCTTTCTCGACACGAAGCGGTGGGGATTCTTTTCCCCTTCTGAGAGGCGCTGAAGGGAGCGGGGGAACGGATTCACCATCGTGAAACAGCCCGAGAAGGGATTCACGCGCCAGCCTTAGTTTGCATCTCCACCCTAGTTTGCATCTCCCGATTGGTCGAGTTCCACATTCCAGTACAGATCGCCCAGGAACTTCTCCCAGCTGGGACGCATCCCGTAATTCTTGGTGACAAAGGGGAGCCAGCTCGGACGACGTGGGGTGATACGCAATGAGAACTCAGCCTCCTCCAAGGTCCGGTTGCCTTTCTTCTCGTTGCAGTCACGGCAGCTGACCACGCAGTTATCCCAGGTGCTACGGCCACCGAGTGAGCGTGGGTGTACATGGTCGATGGTCAGATCGGTGATGCGTGGACGTGCGCCGCAGTATTGGCAGGTGTAATGGTCACGCTTAAAGATGTTGCGCCGCGAGAAGACTACTTTAGGCTGGGGATAGACATTGGTACTGGTCAGGATGACGACTTCAGGGACAGGAATACACCGGGCAACACCATGAATCAACGGCCCGCCACGGATCGCGCTGAGATCCGACCACGAGTCCAGATCGTGCAGTTCAAATGTGTCTGGAGCAATGATTTTCGCGCGTCCTGTATAGACCAGGACGATGGCATGGCGGACCGAAGTGGTACATATGGCCTGCCAGGATCGATTCAAAACTAAAGCTGGCTGAGATAAGGGCATTCACTTCTCCTTACCGACCCTACAAAACCTCCTAGAATAGAGGAACAAAATAATACAAATATTATGAGTCCACAATGAGTCCAAAAAATTTTTCACGACTCTTAGTATACTCAAGCCGTCCATGGGCTGCTATGGGGTGTTGGAGCGTGGGCGGGTCTGGTATTGTTCTCAGAGTGAACTCATGTTTGAACTCATATGGTGAAGCGATGATGCGTGTTTCTTTCCTCTTTCTTGTGGCCATGATACTGAGTGGTTTCACCCAGCCGGGCTGGACTACCTCGAAGGCCTATATGACCAATGGTGAAACCCGATTGGGCTATATCAACATCCTTGATGGCCGGGTCACGATTCGTGGCGAGGACCGTCTCTTCCAGTTCGCTGAACGGGCTGTCCATCGTATCGAGCATGTCACGGGAGATACCTCCTTGGTGGGTACAGGAGATGTCTTCTTGCGCGAAAAACCCGAGAAGCTCAGCCGTAATCTGATCTTTGTTCCCAAGGGATGCGAGGTCATTATTAAATCGGCGACTGGCAATTGGGTAAAGGTTGAGGCCTATGGCGGGAAACGCCGTACCGAAGGGTACGTATTGGCCGAGGAACTCAGCGATTCGGTTTATCTGAATCCGCCCCTTTATCCTGGTATCATTTTTAAGGATCCTCCGCCCAACCTAAAAGACAGGTTTCTGGATAAAAACAAGGTGATTGACCGGGAATTGCTCAAGCAGCAATTTCCCGCCTTCTTTGAGAAAGCCAATGAGACAGATTTCGGTTTACTTTCTCAACGTCTCTATGGCACCACTCCACAAGGTGTGATCGACCAGAAGAAGACCGCTGAAGATCAGAAGGGCACGGCAACCAAGCAGGATGAGGATCTCGTACCTCGACCTGTTGAACCTTCCTCCCGGTAGCGCCGGGGAGGAGTGGAACTTTGCTTCCAGCCGTCCACAAGTCAGGCTGGTCAAGGCATTCCAAGCTCCTTTTTCCAATGTGATCGCGACCGCGCGGACCTGCTATTCCAGCAAGGGGATTGTCACGGACCAGATTCCATTGGATGAACGGTTTGTGGAACTGGCTCAGGACCTCTACCAGGCGGGCCACCACACCACCTTTCAACACGCTCATTTCCAGTTCGCCATCGAGAATGTCTCACGGCAATTCATCTGGTCCTTCCTTCACAGCCATCCTTTCTATAACTCCGAGCAGGTCAGCCAACGTTATGTAGCGGTCAAGCCGGATCAATTCGCGGTGCCACCACTCAGCCCTGAATGCGCGGAGATCTATGAACAGACCGCACGGATGCAGGCCGGGGCCTATAGTCTCCTGTGCGAAAAACTTACCCCAGTGGTCAGGAAAGAATATTTCGCACGTTACCGGCTGCGTGGCGAGGGAACGGATAAACAACGTAAAGATGTCCACAAGAAGGCGATGGAAATCGCGCGGTATGTCCTGCCGGTGGCCACCTTTGCCTTCCTCTACCACACTGTGAGTGGGATCACCCTGCTCCGTTACGCGCGTCTGTGCGGCCAGGCCGACACACCCACCGAGCAGAAGGAAGTGGTCCGTCAGATAGTGGCCGAGCTGCTCGCGCATGACTCTGGATATGGCGCGATCCTCCAGAAGCCACTGGCCATCGAGGACCTGCCGGAGGCGGAATGGTGCGCCGGGATCGATTCCGCCTCGTGTCAACGGGCCAAGGAGTTCATCCACGAGTTCGATACACGGATGGTGGGGCAGTTCGCAACTCTTTCAGGTTGGAGCACCGGTGGAGAGGAACTCCTGGCGGACACGGTACGGGAGGTACTCGGGCTGCCACGTGCGGAAATGTCCGATAAGGAGGCGATTGGACTGGCATTGAATCCCGCCAGGAATCGTCTTCTTGGTGAATCGTTGAACCTGACCACCCACTCGAAGCTCGCGCGGGCGCTCTTCCATGCGCATTACACCTTCCGCAAGCGGATCAGCCACACCGCCGACTCACAAGATCAACGCCACCGCATGACTCCCGCGAGCCGTCCCATTCTCGCCGCGCACTATACGAGTGAGCCCGATTTCATCCGTCCCGGGATCCTCTCTCATGACAGGGAGTGTGCGGACCTGTATGACAGCGCCATGGCTAAGACCTGGGAGGCTATCAACCAGCTCCTGGAGAAAGGTACTCCCGCTGAGTTCGCGTTGTATCTTCTGCCCAACGCTGTCACGGTCCGCTTCACGGAATCGGCGGACCTGCTCAACCTGCGCCACAAACATTCCATGCGTCTCTGTTACAACGCGCAAGAAGAGATCTGGCGTGCGTCAGTCGAGGAGGTCTCCCAAATCCGTGAGGTCCATCCAGAGATTGGGCGTTTCCTGCTGCCCCCTTGTGGCCACCGGCTCTTAGCGCGGAGGAAGCCCTACTGTCCTGAAGGCAACCGGTTCTGTGGCATCCCGGTGTGGAAACTGGAATTGGACGGGTACGAAAGACTGATCTGAGGTGACCCGTATGTTGTTCACGCTTCAGCGTGCTCATGCAACCCAAAGGTTGATCTACGTCCCCGTTCGGAGTTCGCGCTTCAGCGTGCCGGGTACGCATAGACTTCAATCTTGTGGTTACCCAACATGCTCAAGCATGAACAACATACAGGACCGCTGTTGTCTTCTCCCCGGCTAACAACAAAACATCAGACCGGAGATGCTTTCTTTTTTCGTGACCCCGTTAGGATTTGATCGAGCAGTTTGATGATCGACCATTTCCCGCGCCCATACTCCTCACACAGAATCTCGATCACCTGTTTCTTGTTATTTCCTTCCGTGAGTAGAGTTTTGAATCGTTTCAAAAGGGCCTGTTTATCCTCTTCGGTCCAAGCTTTGCCACGATTCTGAACCGGCTTCTCGGTGGGAACTCTCAAACCAGATAGCAGATGGCCAGGGGTGATTTTCTGGATCTCCTCGATCTGATGGTTGAAGGCAAGGGGGCTCTTCTCAAAGCCTCCCGCGCGGCGTCCCAATCCGAGGGCGGTTTTGGCGGTGGAGAAACTGCCGAGAAACAGGTCGAACACCACATCATCCGGGTTGCTGCTGTACTGGATAATCTTGGTCAGAAGCTCGCTTGGGAGCTCATTCTTGTTTTTGGTCTTGCCGGGTTTATATTCCCGGTTGATAACCCAGACATCCTCCCGGTCCTGGTAGTTGCTCGATCCCCCATTCTCCGCGATCTCATCGAGTCCATACCGGCAGGAGGTGTTGAAGGTCACCTCCCCGCCCGGTTTGGTGTAGTACAGGATGTGGTAGTGGGAGGAGACATACTTCAACCGTGTGAACACCCCGAAGTTGTATTTCCAGATGAGATGGTTCCTCTCCACTAGAGCCGTCTGAGCCAGGGCATTGAGGATATGGATCAGGTTGGTATACCCCGAGACGATGTAGATAGAGCCCCCCGGCCGTAGGATGCGATGGGCCTCCCTGATCCACTCGCGGCTAAATTGTGGATACTCTCGGGCGGGAACCTCGATGTATCCATCGATCACAAACTCCTCTTTGCGGTTGTAATGCTTGTGAAGCCCATCGCCGCCGATGCCATAGGGCGGGTCGGTGATGATCAGGTCAACGAAGTTATCGGGAATGTGCTTTCTGCATCCCGTAATGCAATCCTCGTTGAAAAACGACTGGACGGATTGGTTCTCTATATGGACGGAGTTCATAATGAACGGCACGGAGATGAAAGGTACATGCCAAAGATGGAGATGTGAGGTAGTGCCGTGGATTCCCGCCCGCTATTCGTCATTCCCGCGAAAGCGGGAATCCACGGTCACGTTCTTTTATGTCAGGCTGTTAGCGTATCAGTGGCTGGAGCCGCCCGCCTTCTTTTCCTTCTTCAGTTTCCGCTTCTCCTTGGGGTCGTGCTTGGCCACCTTCTGTTCCTCTCGCTTGCCTTTATCCTTTTTCCCTTTGTCTCCCATTTCAGTGTCTCCTCCATGTAAAAATGAATAGGGTCAGACTCTGGCTCGGGAAAGCCGCCTTGTACCC
>CAYRBI010000074.1:0-27593 GCA_964422415.1 uncultured bacterium
CCGTAAGTTGCTTATTTCTCTCCCCAGTTTGTCGGATTCAGGCTGAACCAGGACAATCTGAGAGGCAGCCCGTGTCCCATTCTGTTCCTTAAAAAGGACATTGTAGTTCTGGTCGCTCTTAAACGGCGGATCGAGATACACCAAATCCACAGTTTCGTCCTTGATGTACCTCTTGAGAATCTCAAGGTTGTCGCCGTAGTAGAGTGTGTTTTTCACCTTGTTAGCCTCACCCCCCCTCGTTCCTCTACAACAGCCCCTTCAAGTGTTTCACGCTCTTCTCTGCCTGTTCGACGGTCCCACACTCGACAGACATTACGATATCCCGTGGGGCGGTCTGGCAGATCTGGATGATTCGTTTCCAGTCGATGACTCCCTCACCACAGGCGCAGCCGACCGGGGTTCCGGTCACCTTGCCGCGCTCGGAATCCGATTGTTGTACCGAGATGTCCTTGGCATGGAGATGCACCAGGCGGTCCTTTACCCGCTCGAGCCAGACATAGGGATCATGACCGCACAGATAGCTGTTCCCGGTATCGAAATTAATGCCCAGCGAGGGGCTCGACACGAGGTGATAAATTTTGTCGAGGCCATCGGGATGCTTGGTGTATTGCTGATGGGGTTCAATGCCGATCAGAATGCCACGGCTCTCAGCCAGGAAAGCGGCCTCACGCAGGACATAGCGCATGAGGACATGGTCCTCAGCCACGGTGGTCCACTTGGGCTTGGGGCCTTCATCGGTGTTGATCACTGGCGCGCCCGCCTCGTAGGCGAATCGAACCGCTTGCTTGAGGTACTCGGTGCTGATTTCTGGCTTGCAGAGGGGACAGTGCGCGGACAGTCCGGAGAGTTTCACTCCCGCCTTCTCGCAAGCACGCTTGATACGGTAGGGGTCATCGTACATCGAGACACTATGGAAATACCCCGCTTCGCTGAGGAGTTCGCGTCCCAGATGGACCATTGGCTCTACATAGTCGTAACCCAACTCAGCAGCTTTCTCGACTCCCCACTCAAAGGATTTGTCTTCATGACGAACAAACTCCAGGTTAACTCCAATAGAAACCTTACCCATGATCTCTCCTCCTTTAAATGAATAGATAACCGCCCTCATTTCTGGCACGCGAGGGCATGAAAGGACTTGACGTCACACTCAGAGCAATGACACTTGTTGGCATTGTGCAGCGGGATGAAAGTCCTGTCATCCCTTTCTTGAATTCAGTGTCCAAAGGAGTCTTACACCATGCGTTGCGCCAGTTGGTTACATTTATCAGCGAAAAGTCAGGGTTATGTGGTTTTAATGGGGATTCTTCTCCTCTTGAGTGTCACGGGAAACTGTTCAAATGAAATCGTGCTCTTTGATGGAAGCAGCATGGATGGCTGGGCCCACACCGGACCTGGCTATTTCAAGATCGATCCCGCCGAGAAAAGTCTGGTGGCCATGGGTGGCATGGGAATGCTCTTTTTCTATGACCGGCAATTCACGGACTTCGAACTCGCCTTGGAATGGAAAGCCAAGATCCCCGAAACCAATAGTGGAGTGTTTATCCGTTTTCCGAACCTGCCCACGATGCGTCCGGCAGATGAAAAAAACATCGGTCCCTGGGCTGCGGTTCACGAGGGCTATGAGATTCAGATCAGTGATTCATCCGGTCTGAATGGAACCGGTTCATTGTACAGTTTCCAACCCGCCACCAAAACGAATTCCAAACCGACTGGAGAATGGAACGAGATGAAGATCCGCGCCGAAGGCCAGCATTACCAGGTATGGGTCAATGGCGAGCAGGTGGGAGACTACACCGGCAGCCGTGGACTTAAGGGTTACATTGGACTCCAGAATCACTCAGTGGATGAGGAGGTTTCTTTCCGGAACATCCGCATCAAGGAACTCGCGGAAAAGAAATAACTCCACCTCTGGCCGTCCAGACAATAATAACGAAGTATGTTAACGTAGACTGAGGTTGAATCGCTGAGGGGGGTGGTTTTCCCACTCCCCTCTATCCCAACATCTGGTTGATTTCCATGAGCCCAAGAAGACACCTCATATCCACGCTTCTGCTTCTTTGCTTGACACTCTCATTGGCCTCGATCGTGGGAGCTCAAGAATCCCCACTTGGTTCCACCGAACCCAATAACCAGAACACCCTGTTTGGAAAGCAACGGTTTGCCAATGAGGATGTAGTCTATTTCACCAACAATGATATCTTGCGTGGAGAGGTCACAAACGAGATTTTACATCTGACCACCCCCTATGCGGAGGTCCTGCTCCCCTTGCGTAAATGCGCGGGAGCCACTTTTGAGGATACGGACAAAGCCGGCGAGACAGTGGTCACAATCAATGCGAATCGAATGAAGGGCATCTTGACCGACCGTTTCATCAATTTCCGTTTGGGTGGCGCCGGAGCGGATGTTCCGATTCGTAAAGAAAAGATCCGTTGTATCTTATTGCGAAAATCACCCGCCGAGTTAGGCTATCTGAACTCCCCCGCGGCGACGGACTCGTTTGTCATGAGTAATGGGGATGTGCTCACAGGGAGGTTTGTCGAGCCGAATCTGTCTATCCGCACTGACCTGGCGGATTCCACCACCGCTTTCTCCGATATCCAGAAGATCAGTTTTCCAGGGAGTACTAGCGGAGCCACAACGATTTTCAAAAAAAATGGAGAACAGATCAGCGGTACACTTCAAACCGAGGAATTGTCTATCCAAATGGATATTGGTATCCGCATGGATGCGGTCTCAAAAAACCGTCTCGCTCAGTTCTCCTCCGGAAATGGAATGAAGGTGGCGCTCGAACAGGGGGGAGTGGGCAGTCCTTCCCTACAGGAGCTTCCCTCGGAGGAGGAAATCCCACCGCCGCCCTCCGCACCGGAACCGCCCTCACCCACCCTGACGCCAACGGACACGGCTACTCCCGAGGCCACATTGACCCCGACTCTCTCACCAACCGCAACCCCTTCAGGCCCGGTCTCGAATGTGTTCGAGAGTGAGGAGCTTGGGTTCCGCATTGAGCGTCCCAACGAAACCTGGAGAATCATCACAGATAAGGCGGAGCTCAAGGAACTGAATGAGGGAGCGGTGGTAGCCATGGAGTCTGAAGAAGGCGTCTTTACCATGGTCATCATCGAGCACCTGCCACAAGTTAATTTCAATGACTTTGTGAATGCTGTTTCGCCCAATCTGGAGAATGTAGTGCTCCTGAGCGATCAGAATGGAAAGCTAGCAGGGCTACAGGCCTGTAAACGGCAATGGCGTGGCAGCTCCAATGGACGTCCCTTCCGTTTCTTTTATACCCTGGTGGCCAAAGGCGATGAACGCATCCAGATTGTGTCTTGGTGCGCGGAGGCCACATTGACCGAAACTCTGGTTAAACAGATTAACACCCTGGAGGACAGTTTCGGCCCTTATCAAGCCCCTCCCCCAGAGCCCAAGACCAGACCACGAGGAATCCCCCAGAGGGGCAATGCCGATGGCGTGGCTCCACCCCGTTGAGATGACCCTCAAATTAAGTAACTGGTCCCTCCCGTGGTGAAGTACTGGCAGGCATCCTTTCTTCTGTGGCTGGTCCATTTGCCCCTCCTGTGGTTTTTTGAGGGGGAGTTTACCGATGGTGTCTTACAGACGGTCTATTTCCAGAAGCCGCTCTATGTATGCGCCGAAGGGACGGAAATCGCGTGGTATGTGCCTCCCCTTTATCCAGGATTCATCTGGATCACCGCCCAGATGGGAATTCCGCCACTCGGTGGGGGAAGAATGATCTCGCTTATAGCCTATGCTCTGACAGCGTGGATTCTCGCCCAGACGGGATTTGCACTGTCTTTTGGACTTGGCTTCCCGCTCAATCGTGGGGAGGCACACCTATCAGCGCGGGGGGTAGGTTGGTTGGCCGGGGCGGCCTGGGCACTCTCACCCATGACGAACCGGTGGGCACTTCACGCCATGACCGACATGCCTTTCTGCCTCTTCGCTACCGCCTCCTTGAGTTGTTATCTCCTCGCCTCGGTGAAGGGGCAACTTCCCTGGGAACAAAATGGCTCTGGATGGAAACCTTCGCGCATCCATCTTATATGGGGCGGAACCCTTCTGGGGATTCTATCTCTGTGGACCCGGTACCAAGGGATGGCCCTGATGGGAGCGGGGCTTCTCTCCTTTGTACTCACCACCCGGAATGGTGCCCAGACTCCTCATGAGGATGACAGCCTGGGACGGAAAAGATGTCATCTCCATTCCTTGGTATTGCTGGGTAACACCCTCCTGTGGATAGCCAGTATTTTCCTCATCCGCCAAGGGCTGGGAATACATGCCGAACAGTTCGCCCAGAGGTCGGTCTACCAGTTGGGTTATTACCGGGATTTCGCCATGGCTGCTTTCCGTTATCTGCCTTACGCCACTACGCCACCGCTCCTTTTCTTGGCGTTGTATGGCATCTACCGGGTTTCCCGGCATCGTGGCAACGCAGCTATCTGGATTCTCTCGGGTTTAGTAGCCGGGCTGGTGGGGCTGGAGGTACAAACATCGTTCCTCTCTTTTCAGTTCCGCTATGGCCTCCCCTTTCTCCCCTGGGTCTGTCTCCTGGCGGTGCTGGGAGCGGCAACTTTAAAACCCTTTTTCTACAGGAGGTCGGTCGAACTGGCAGGATTGTGGTTACTGGCGATGACTGTTGCCGTGCTCTACTTTCAACATGAAACCTTCGCGGACATCTACCGAGTCAGCCGCCGTGTTCCAGAATTTCTCCAGGCCGGCCAACAGGTGTGGGCCTGTGAGGAATACAATCCTTCTTTCCAGAATGTGAAAACCTCGGTGTGGTCTGGCCTCCCAGTGAAGTGGCTAGATGAACAGAGCCTGCGCGAGGTAAAAGAGGGCGATCTGATCATCGATTCCAATGTTTATCTGTTGCCTCCCACTCTCCGGCAGGAGCTGCGTGTGAAATGGAGATTGGAGCGTGTGGCGGAAGCTGAGAGCGAAACCCGCCCCCTTTTCCCGGGTGAGGTTCTTATCGTACAAATGGATCTGGGGAGTGGACCGGTCACGATCCGTTCCACCAGTCAGCCGGAACTATTGGCATATCGCTATCAGCCCCAGTTCTATTACACTCAATTATATCGTGTCACGAGGCCGGAGAGAGACTCCAGTGTTGTTCCCAAAGAATAACTGAGCAAGACTGGACAGACGATTTCATGACAAGTCCATATGATCCAACACCCTTCCAAATCCGGCGTTTACGAATTTATGAGGCAGGCTGCTTTCTCATTGTCCTCACGGCAATAACCTTTGCGATTGTGCTTTATTGGCTGGGGATCTCGAACCATTGGACCCGGCTTCCAGCGCCAGAGCAAGCCGGTCTCTTGCCCGAGGCCGACCGGGTACTCTTGGCGGGAGAGGGAGATTGGCTGGTATGGGTAGCCGCTGGAACCGGAGGTAAATCCCGCTCCAGAATCGATCTCCTGGGAGCCAGTGATCTCAGTCATCCGGGACGGGCAGTCCTGTTGCGCCCCCCCCACAATGACGGAATCCGCCCCATTGATGTGCTGGATGGCGACCTCATTGTCCTGGTGACAGTTCCCCAGATCTCGTCCTGGCAAATCCTGCAACATGGATGGACATCGTTGACCAACCTGATAAAGCGGGAGCGGAAGCTCCTTCCTGAACCCCCACCCAATCTATCGTTGAACCAGGAGCCGGATCTCCTTCCCACTCCAGTCACGGTCTATCTACAGAGAGTCAATCTGAGTACCGGGAGAGTGGTTACCACAGCCGCCGGGGGAACCTCTGATCTAGGAGCCACGGACACGGATAAGAAATCCCCTTCGACCACCAGTGAACTGACCGATCTTGAGGGGGGGTATGTGAATCTATCACCCGACCGGTTGAATCTGGCATGGTGGAGCGCGCGGGAGATGACCGGCAAGTCACCTCTGTCGGCCACAGTCACCGAGCATCTGGAGATTTTCTCGGCCGGGCCCAAATTTAAACGGTTATTGGGAAAAGAGATCCAGACCGATGGAACCCTCTCCATCCGGTCACGGCTACTGGAACGGCTTGGGCAACCGGCCTGGATGGGCAATGACCGCTGTTTGGTCCTCTCCACCTTGGACTCGGGCAGCCTGATCCCCTTTGATTGTGGCGCGGGAATGGCGGAGGCCACAGTTCCCTTGTCCGCGCTACAACAGACACTGACCGAGGGCGCGCCAGTCAACAACTACGATCCCGAGGGCTTTGAAGTTCTCCAAGAGGGAGAAGGCCATGCTCCCGAAATCCTGGTCTGGACACGGCTTCCCGGCTCGCTTCACCTCTTTGTTTTGGATTCACTCTTCCACCTGATTCGTCACACCCAGGTGGATGACAAGAATCTCGACTTATCCCGGCCCCTGTGGCTGAAAAGGAGCCAGGTCCTCCTGGTTGAGGATACGAGCGTAACGCGACTGGTGGGTTTCACCGCACAAGGTGAGCAGGAGGGGGTCTTCCCGATACCCCCGGATTGGGGCGAGAGTTTCCAGATCCTGGGAGAGAACCGGGAGGGTGACTTGCTGGGCTACAACCGTGGCTCCTTCCTCTCGGCCAAGAGTGGCGATGGGGCTTGGGAGACGATGAACATTTTCCAGTAGGAAGAGCTGAATTGACCTACGACCAGCCTGACCAGTTTACGAAACCACACCTATCACCCGCGGTGACTGATTTCCTACGGGAGATCAACCCCTGGTGGGATGGGAGGCCAGGACGTGTACTGCCCACATACCGGAGGTGGGCCTTCTCCACCATCCAGAAAAAACTCGAATCCCAACTCGCACCCGTCACTGTCATCCGTGGCCCCCGCCAAGTGGGGAAGACAACCCTCCAGGAACAATTGATTGCGCATCTTCTCTCCAAATATGGAATTGCTCCACACCGGATACTCCGAGTTCAGTTTGATGAGATTCCAAGCCTGCAAAATCTCGATGAACCCATCCTCGCAATTGCACGTTGGTTTCAAAAACAGATATTAAGGAGAACCTTCAACGAAGCGGCACACAGTGGAGAACCAGCCTTGCTGTTTCTGGACGAAGTTCAGAATCTCAAGGATTGGGCCCCCCAGTTGAAGGCGCTTGTCGATCATCACAGTGTCCATGTGATGGTAACTGGGAGTTCCTCCTTGCGGATCGAGGCGGGGAAAGACAGCCTCGCGGGACGGATTTCCACTCTGACACTCGGGACACTCTTGCTGAGAGAGATCGCGGGAATCCGGGACAAGGAGGAGATCTCCGCCGTACTTCCGGAGAATGGACTCGAACCACTCTTGAGCATCGATTTCTGGCGGACCCTCAACGCGCATGGAGCGAAACACAAACAAGTTCGAGACCGTGCTTTCAAGGCCTTCTCCGAACGCGGTGGTTATCCTGTCGCGCAAGCCAACCAGGAGACCCTTTGGCCAGAAATCGCTGATCAACTCAACGAAAGTGTGATCCACCGGGTCATCCAACATGATCTACGGATGGGAGATAGAGGACGCAAACGGGACCCTCAGCTCTTGGAAGAGGTCTTCCGCCTTGTCTGCCGGTATGCGGGACAAGCCCCATCCCCTGCCATGTACACCAACGAGTTGAATCGTGTCCTCCAATCTAATATGGGTTGGCAACGAGTTCAGAATTATCTCAGATTCCTGGATGGAGCCCTATTGGTCCGCTTGATACCTCCCTTGGAACTCCGGTTAAAGAAGGTCAAAGGGAACCAAAAGTTGTGTGTTGTGGATCATGGACTACGAGCAAGTTGGTTGGAGGAGGTAGTGCCACTCGAGCCAGATGATCTCGCACGCCTTCCACACCTAACTGATCTGGCCGGACACCTCGCGGAGAGTGTGGTGGGGTCATTCCTCTCACAAGTCCCTCACCTGGACTTAGCTCATTTCCCCGAACGCCCCACGGAACCCGAGGTGGACTTCATCCTTACTATCGGTGAACACCGGATTCCATTGGAGATCAAGTACCGGCGTCACATTGACACACACAGAGACACACTCGGTCTCCGCTCCTTTCTAAACGAGGTCCATTATAACGCTCCCTTCGGGGTGCTTGTGACCATGTTACCTGTCATTGTTCCCGATCCAAGGATCGTCACGATTCCATTACCATCATTATTACTAATGCGGTAGAGGATCTGAGAGGTATTGCTTCACACCTCCGGCGGCCGGGTGAAGTCCATGACTAACTCACCCCTCCAATCCAAACCTTTCGATCGCCTCATACACCGGTCCACCCTTTTGAAGATCGCTCCGGACCAGGGCAATATGATCTACCATATGGGTTCCCCAGGTGGCATTAAATAGCTCAGGCTGAATTTGGATGTTGACTGGATCTTCCTTCGCACGGGCCAGGGTGAGGTGAGCCTCGAAGGGTTTCTTGTCACCGGGACAACCACCCGCCAGGCACCCCTCGCGCGCGGAGCGTGCCAACTCCAAGAGGGGTTCCCTACCCCGCTTCACCCCCACCCACAGGACTCGTGCTTTCGATAGACGCGGAAAGCCACCCATCTCCCCCAGTTCAATCTCAAAGGGGGAATGTTTCTGGACTGCTTTCTTAAGCGCCACCGACAAGCCCGGAACCTGGGAGACTGGGACATCGCCCAGGAATTGGAGGGTGAGATGCCAGTTCTCTGGTTTAACCCAGCGCAAGGGCCAACGGTACCGCATCAACTCATCGATATACCTTATGGCTCCCACACGGAACTCCTGCCATAACGGTACCGCCACAAAGAGGCGGTAGGAGGGACTTGTATCCACCTTCTCCAGGAGTGACCGCCGTTGGGCGGGATGTTCTTTCTCAAGGGGTGGTTTCACGGTTCAGGTTCTCCCTTAGATAAGCGGCGGCAGCTTCGGGAGCAGTCGGATTCACAAACATGCCGGTCGCCCACTCATACCCCGTGGGACGGGCGATACGGGGGATGATCTCGACATGCCAATGATAATCCTCCTCGAGGGTCACCCATTTGGTTCTGTGAACATGTGGGGTGGGAGCCGACTTAAGGATGACATTCACATCGGGATCCGCCAGGGACACCGCCAGCGTTCCCGCCACCGACCGGAGGATCTCCGCCAAATCCGCGATCTCATCGCTACTGACCGTTCCGTAGTGATGCGCATGGATACGTGGAACAATCCAAACCTCGAAGGGATTTTTCGAGGCAAAGGGACAAAGAGCCAGGAAACCCCGGTTCTGAACCACGAGCCGGACTTTCTCTTCGCTCTCTTGATCGATCAGATCACAGAAGACACAGCGTTCCTTATACTCGAAGTACTCACGAGCCCCGGCCAGCTCATTGCGGACACTCTGTGGAATGGTGGGAGTGGCGATGATCTGGCTGTGCGGATGGCTCATACGCGCCCCCGCACGCCGGCCCTGGTTACGGAACACGGAGATGTAACGCAGCCGGGTGTCCCGGCGTAGATCATTCAAGCGCTCCCTCCAGGCCGTCAACATCAAGCGGATCTGATCCAGGCTGAATTCATGAAGCACCTGGTCATGAAGAGGAGAGTCCACAATGATTTCATGAGCCCCCACCCCCGAGATCCGGTCAAACATACCAAGCCCCTCCCGTTCCAATGGCACCTCAGTCCGCAGGATGGGCAGGCGGTTTGGAATCACCCGCAAGAGCCACTCGCCTCCAGACTGACTCGCGCCCGGTTGCGGACGATAGACCAGGATCTCATGGTTGGTCTGGCACTCCATACCCGGGCAGAGAGGGCAGAGTTCCCGGGGGGTGGTGATTCGTGGCGAAGGGACAAGGATAACACCGGCCTCTTGGTCTGGTGCAATTACCACCCAGTTACCCGAAACCGGGTCACGTCTCAGTTCTGACATTGGCGAGTAGGTCCTTTCCAGTGGCAGGCGGATGGATTATCGCTGTTCTGGTCCAATTCGGAAAGCACCCATCTCCGCCGCACAAACAGTCAGCTCTTCCCTGAAAAGGGATCTCGTTGGAGAATAATGGGCTAGCAGCTCGTTGAAAAAGAGCGTAGTCCTGGATTCCCACCGCTGTGGGAATGACAAGTCAGAATTGGCGGTCAGCCAATGGAAGACAGAACCATGGATTCCCTTCTTCGCGGGAATGATGAGTCTGGATATTTCCTTTGGACACCATCATTCCCATGAAGATGGGAATCCACTGAGTCCCAGCATTTCACTTTTTCAACAACCTCCTGGGGCTTGACGCCGATGGCGGAGCGCCCCTTGGCCGGCATGATGGGGCCCACGGGTCCTGGAGTGTCTTATAATGTATCAATTTGAAAGGATGGACTTGTGCCACCACGTACGGACCCGAACACCACCAAATCAGTTGAAGCCCCACCTGTCGAGATGGGCGGTGAGGAGGCAGCCTATTCTCAAGAACAAGTGGATGCCACCCATTTCTTGCTCCCACTCAGGGATGTAGTTCTTTTCCCGGGGATGGTGGTTCCCCTGTTCATAGGCCGCCAGAAATCCGCCATCGCGGTGGAAATGGCAGCAGAACAAGAAACCCCGATTGTAGCGGTAACCCAGAAGGATGCCGCCATGGATGAGCCATCCGCGGCGGACCTCTTTAATGTGGGCACCCTGTGCAACATCCTCCAGATGGTCCGCCTGCCGGATGGGAGTTTCAAAGTTCTTTTGGAGGGTATCGCGCGGCGGCGGATCCTTTCCATCTCTGGAGGAGGCCAGGATGAGATCCCGCTTGCGGCGCGCAGTATTCCGCTGCCCGATTTTCACCGCCCCTCGGTCCGTCTGGATGCGGCGGTCCGTTATGTCTCGGACCTGTTCGAGAATTATGTCCGCCTGCAAAAGAAGATCCCCAAGGAGAACCTGCTGTCCATCATCGGAATCGGCAACCCCTCACAATTGGCGGATCAGATCGCCGCGCATCTGTATGTGAAGGTGGAGATCAAACAGCAGGTCCTCTGCGAGCCAAATATCCTCCGGCGGCTCAACCTCCTGGCCACCTGCCTGGAGCAGGAGAATGACATCCTCGAGATCGAGCGGAAGATCAAAGAAGAAGTCCGTGGGCAGATGGAGAAATCACAGCGGGAGTATTACCTCTCCGAGCAGATCAAGGCCATTCAACGCGAGCTGGGACGCGAGGGGGAACCCGCCGATGAAGTCGATGAGTACCGTGAAAAACTGAATACCATTGTACTGCCGGAGGATGTCAGGCTGAAGGTGGAAAAAGAGGTCCACCGGCTCTCGAGCATGGCTCCGCTCTCTCCCGAAGCCACTGTGGTGAGAACTTACCTGGACTGGATCTTCGATCTCCCCTGGTCCGAGAAGACCGAGGAGACACTTGATCTTCACAAGGCCGAGAAGATTCTCGAGACCGATCATTATGGCCTCAAGAAGCCCAAAGAACGCATCCTCGAATACCTCGCGGTGAGAAAATTGAATCCCATCTCGCGTGGCCCGATCCTGTGCTTCGTAGGGCCACCGGGCGTGGGTAAAACCTCCCTGGGAAAATCGATCGCACGTGCCACGAACCGCAAATTCGCCCGCATCTCGCTGGGCGGTATGAGGGATGAGGCCGAGATCCGTGGCCACCGCCGGACCTACATCGGTTCCCTGCCCGGACGGATTATCCAGACCATGCGCAAGGTGGGGGTGAAGAATCCCGTAATCCTGCTGGATGAGGTCGACAAGATGAGCGCCGACTTCCGTGGCGATCCGAGCTCGGCGTTACTGGAGGCCCTTGATCCCGAGCAGAACAAGCACTTCAGCGACAATTACCTGGAGGTGGAGTTTGATCTCTCACAGGTCTTCTTCATCACCACCGCGAATGTCCTTTATCCCGTACCACCAGCGTTGAAGGACCGGATGGAGGTCATCGAGATTCCCTCCTACACCGAGGAGGAGAAGGTCATGATCGCCAGGGAGTACCTGATCCCCCGGGCGATTAAGGAGAATGGAATCACCAAGAAGCATATCGCTTTCCCGGTGCCAGGCATCCAGGAAATTATCCGTTCCTACACCCGCGAGGCCGGGGTCCGCAATCTCGAACGTGAAGTCAATTCGGTGTGCCGTAAGGTGGCGCGTCAGATCGCCACCGCCCCGGAGGATGAGACTCCCGGGAAGACCACCCTGGCTCCCCTCGAGGTGCGCAAACTGCTGGGAATCCCCAAGTATACCGACTCAGCGAAAAAGGCACGCCGTGCGGATGTCGGCTCGGCGACTGGCCTGGCCTGGACCGAAGTGGGTGGCGAGCTCTTGAGCATCGAGGTGGCGATCCTGCAGGGAAAAGGCGAGTTGGTCCTCACCGGACAGCTGGGGCAGGTCATGCAGGAGTCCGCGCGCGCCGCCCTCTCCTTCACCCGCTCCCGTTCCAGCCAATTCGGAATCCCCAAAGACTTCCATCGGCTCTATGACATCCATGTCCACCTCCCGGAGGGAGCCATTCCCAAGGATGGCCCCTCGGCGGGAGTCACCCTGGCCACGGCACTGGTGAGTGCGCTCGCGGGTATCCCTGTCCGTGCCGACATCGCCATGACCGGGGAAATCACCCTTCGAGGGAAGGTGTTGCCAGTGGGAGGGATTAAGGAAAAGATTCTCGCAGCGCACCGTGCCAAGCTGGTTAACATCCTGATCCCGGAGGAAAACCTGAAGGACCTGGAGGACATACCGCCCTCCATCCTTAAGACTCTCAACATCCAAACTATTACTGACATGGATGCCGTTCTGGCGGCAGCTCTCGTCACGCCAGTGAGGGCGCATTAAATAAAAAGGAGTTCATTCTGCCATGGCTTCACGATTGGAATACTCGGTTGCTTTACTCGGCTGCCCGTGCCGTCCGGATGTCGAATGGAACCGGGAGAACCTGGTCCGGTTAAAGGATCTGGGATTCAACACCCTACAACTCAACGTTGCCTGGGGCGCGCGTCCGGGTGATGAGCCACTCAACCTGGAGGATGTGGTCTCATTGCCACCCGCGACCATGGCCGCCTTAGCGCAACCCGGTACGGCTCTCAGATCGGATCAATCCCCCGTGGCTATCCAACGGCGCGAGACTGATCTACGGAACCGCATCCGCCTGTGCAAGGATTTGAACTTCCATACAATCTTCCATTTCGGCGCCCCCTATAACCTCCAGTATTCCGGCACCTTAGATGTCAATGGCAGGCAGCCCCGCTGTCTAACGGATCCCAACACCACCGAGTATTACGTACAACTGATTCATGCCTTCGCCACCAAGTATGGGGTGGTCGACGACCTGCTGGTGTACACCTACGATCAGGACGCCTGGCTGTGCAGTGAGTTTGGGACCTGCGAGACCTGCCGGGGGATTCCCCTGCATAAGCGTGTGGTGCCCTTCATCAATCAGTTGGCCACTACCTGGCACAAGATCAATCCCCAGGGACGCTTGTGGTGGTCTCCCTGGGAACTCTCCTCAGGGCAGGTGGTGGAATGCGTGGAACTCCTCCAAACCGAGGGACTGGGGCTGGATCTACACCCCAACATCGCCGAGACCATCGCCACCATCCCGGTTGACCGCTGGCTCAAGAATGTCTGCCGTCTGGCCATGGAGCGGGAGATCCCGGTGATCGTGGAGGGTTACTGGAACGCCCCCACCGAGGAGCTCGAACCCTTCCAGTACCTGGCCCACCCGCATGTGGTTTACCGCCAGTTCAAAGCCATCAGCGGAACACCCGGAGTGCATGGGATCAAAGAATATTACGGTCTCATGCCCACCAAGGAGGATCCCAACCTGCGCATGACCGGGATCTGCCTACGGGAGCCCTCGGTCTCTGAAGAAACAGCACTCGCACGTCTCGCGGAACCTTATGGCCCCGCCGCCAAGGAAGTTCTCGAATACTGGAGACTGTGTTCCGTGGGGCAAGAGGTCTTTCCCTGGGACACTTCCTGGTTCCTGCGCGAGATTGGAAGATCAGATGTTTCTCACAGCCTGACCGCCGCCTTTATCCGTGGCCAGCAGGTGAGCACCCCCGCCTGGGATTCCTCGCGGCGGACCATTTTCATGAAAACCGACAGCGTCCAGCCCCATCCCTGGCTTCTGGAAGATGTCCAGCTGCGTCTCGAACAAGCGGCGCGGAGATATGAGCAGGCGATTGAAGTGGGTCAACGTGCTTTGCCTTTGGTACCAGCCTCTCTGAAACATGACTTCGAACAGAGCCTTAAAGAAGCCGCGGCCTTCCGGCGGCGCGCTTTAGCGTATGCCTACCATTTACGCGAGACCAACCTCGCGGGGATCTTCCGTGCTTGGCTCAAAGAAGGGAAAGCAATCCCAACGAGTCAGATCATGGAAATGCAATCCGTGCTGGAGAAGGACCTCGCCAATCAGAAAGAGGACCTAGCCCACACACAGGGCATGACTCTCGCGGGTTGCCAGTGGATCTGGTTTCCTGAACCACCACCAGCCTTTGCTTATTCAACCTTCGTACCTCATTTTTTCCGGAGAACCTTCCAAGTTCCCACCGACAAGAAAGTGGTGCGCGCCTGGTTCCTTGGCGCACCGACCGAGAGCGTGTTGAATATGTACCTCAACGGGAAGAAAGTGGGAGTGGATACCGCCTATCTACGTCCCTTCTTCCTGGATCTGACCGCCACCATCATGGCAGGGAAGAACACCCTGGCGATGAGGATCCCCAAGGGAACCGCGGATGCCCCCCGCCCAGCTCTGGTGGGACAGCTACGCCTTGAATTTGCCGATGGCTCCACGGCCACGATCTGTACTGATAAAGAGTGGCGGGCTTGTATTGATGAGCACGCGGGTTGGTATCAGACGGATTTCAACGACAGTGATTGGCAGCCGGTTGAAGAGTTCGGTGAATATGGATGCGAACCCTGGGGCACCAAGGGATTCGGCGATGGTGGCGCCGCCATCTCGAAGGCCATCGAATTATTCCGCGCCGATCTCAGGGCTTTCCTCGAGAAGTTCTTCCAGGAAACCCCCGATCAGTTATCCAGAGGGGTCTTCACCATGACCTCGCGGTGAAAAGCCTATTGGTCTGCTGAAAAAGGATGTAGCCGTGGATTCCCGCTTTCGAGGGAATCCACGGTGTCATCACAACCTCGCGGTGAGAAGCCTATCCCGCCCTTGACAACCCCAGCCCCCCTTTCAGAATCACCGCTATTCTGTTTCTGGGAGGCGTTTGACATGTCCAAGATCCCTGTCGGGATTCAACTCTACACCCTACGCGATGATTGCGCGAAGGATTTCAAGGGTACGATTAAAGCGGTGGCCGGGATGGGATACCACGGCGTCGAGCTCGCCGGTGATAACGGGCTCTCGGCGGAGGAAATGAAGGCGCTGATGACGGAGAACAACCTACAGGTAGCAGGCAGCCATGCCAGCCTGGATGATCTTCGTACCAAGCTCGATGCAGTGGCCGAGTTCAGTTTGAAGATCGGAAACAAGCGCGTGATCTGCCCGTATCTTCCACAGGAGTTTCAAGACAAAGGCGCCGCCGGATTCCGTGAAGCGGGCAAGCTGCTAGATGAGATCGGCGCGAAGCTGGGTGAGAAAGGACTTTCACTCTCCTATCACAACCACTCCTTCGAGTTCAAAGGGAAAGAGGGTGGCAAGTTCTTCCTGGATGTTCTGCTCTCCAACGCCTCCCCCAAGAACCTGAAGGCCGAGATCGACACCTATTGGATTCAGCATGGTGGCTGTGATCCCATTGAATACATCAAGACTTATGCGGGACGGATCGAGCTGCTCCATATCAAAGATATGCTCGACGACGAGAACAGATCCTTCGCGGAGATTGGCGCGGGGATCCTCAACTGGGATGGCATCTTCAAAGCATCGGAAGAGGCGGGCGTGGCTTGGTACCTGGTTGAGCAGGACACCTGTGCGGGTCCGCCCATCGAGAGCGCGAGGAAGAGCGTGCAGTTCCTGAAATCACGCGGAATGGTTTAGGAGAAAGGTTTCATAAAACATGTTGGCCAAACGGATCATACCCTGTCTCGATGTCGATGATGGGCGAGTTGTCAAGGGAGTTAATTTCATCGACATCCAGGATGCGGGTGATCCAGTAGAGGTGGCACGCCGTTATGACGAGCAGGGGGCGGATGAACTGACCTTTCTCGACATCACCGCCTCCAGCGATCACCGCGATACGATGGTCGATGTGGTTCACCGGACCGCCGAGCAGGTTTTCATGCCGCTGACTGTCGGCGGCGGAATCCGGGCTGTCGCTGATATGCGGCGGATGCTGGAGGCCGGAGCAGACAAGGTCTCGATCAACACGGCGGCGGTGCTTTCCCCGCAATTGATCGATGAGGGGGCGCGCTACTTTGGATGCCAGTGTATCGTGGTGGCCATCGATGCCCGCAGCACTACGAAAATCAAGGGAACCGGCCCCTGGGAGGTTTACACACACGGGGGCCGGAAACCCACTGGCAAGGATGCTATCGAGTGGGCCCGCGAGGCCGAGTCACGTGGCGCAGGGGAAATCCTACTCACAAGCATGGATTGCGATGGGACCAAGGACGGATATGATCTGCCTCTGACCCGCGCGATCGCCGAGGCAGTGCGTATCCCGGTCATCGCGTCGGGCGGAGCCGGTACCCTCCATCACCTGTATGAGGCAGTCACCGAGGGGAAGGCCGATGCCGCGCTAGTGGCCTCGATCTTTCACTTCGGACAACACACGGTGGGCGAAGCCCACGAGTATTTGCGAGAGCGAGGTGTTGTCGTACGTCACGTATGAAGTGAGGCTGATCCTCGCGTTGTGGATATAAAGAACATAGGTGGCCGCGTTCCATTTCCAAGGAGGCAAGTTTCATCATGAGACTCCGCGCCGTTGGTTCTACAAATCCTATCAGCATATTGGAAAAGAGAGGTTGGTGGACCAGCATGGATTCCCGCCTTCGCGGGAATGACAGATCGCAATGGAATTCTACCACTTCGTCATTCCCGCGAAGGCGGGAATCCATGGTAACCCTCATTTTTGAATGCTTATTTTTGTTTCTTCTCTTCTTGGCATCCTGTTCCACCGCTTCCCTTGCTCAGGAGAGAGTTCCCCTCACGATTAATGGCCAGGCGGCGGTCTATCTGGTACAAGACAGCTCCCCCAACTCCGAAATGGAACCGGTTCTCAAGGATTTTACTAAATCGATACGAGAGATGTCTGGGACGGAGATTGGTGAAGAACAGAAGCCCGGTCTTCTTCCCCTTTTCATTGGTGAAACAGGGGAGTTCAAGGATCTTCCCTTCTCCGCTCCCAACCTTGAAAAGGAGTCTTTCCTCTACCAGGTCACCCCCAAAGGAATCTATCTTCTCGGTGGCAGCCCCACAGGAACCAGCCATGCGGTCTACACCTTGTTAAAAGATCTGGGGTGCCGTTGGATCCTGCCGGGTGAGATTGGCGAATGTCTCCCAGTAAATCCCAACCTCTCCCTGCCTGTGGGAGAGCGTACCGAGTCACCCGACTTCGCCTACCGAATCATCTGGTATGCCTATGGTTGTCCACCGGATGCCGCAGCCAGGTACGCGGAGTGGTTGCGGCGTAACCGCATGGGAAAACCCAATATCCAGCATGGACATAACCTGACCCAGACGTTGGCCCGCAAGGCTACCTTCGAGGAACATCCCGACCTATATTCGCTCGTAGAAGGGACCCGGGTTAAGCAACAAATCTGCACCTCCAATCCCGAAGCGGTCCGCCTGGTTATTGAAAGCATCGATGAGTATCTCGATCAGAACCCCACTGTGGAGTCCTATTCTCTCTGCCCCGATGACAACACCGATTTCTGCGAATGCGCGCACTGCCGCGCACTCGATGTAGAGCACATGGACCGTGGCGGTAAACCAAGCGTCTCGGACCGTTACCAGATCTTCCTGAATCAAGTGTTGGAGGCTCTTCAGAAAAACCATCCGGGAGTATGTGTGACCACCTATTCCTACAACCAGAATCACACCGATCCGCCTCAGAAGGCCCCGGTTCACCCGAACACTACTGTTTTCATCACTACCAGTGCCTTCTGCTCCGCGCATGGAATTGGCGACACCTTCTGTGAGTCGAGACAGGACTTCCGGAAGCTCCTGGGAGAATGGAGCGGACACACCCAGCGGTTGATCATCTATGAATACGATCCTGTCCCTTTCAGCGGGGCGCTGCCCTGGCCGATGTGGTCCGCACACATCCATGAGATGCCACTCTACAAGCAGATGGGGATTCGTGGGTTGTCCTATGAGGGCCAAAACTCCTGGGCGGCCTATTACCCGAACTACTATGTGGCCAGCCAGCTGATGTGGGACAGCGGCCAAGATGGGGAGAAGGTTTTCCAGGATATGCTTGACTCCTTTTTCCAGGAGGCTGCTCCCGCAATGACCGGGTTCTATGATGCCATGGAGTCAAAGACCGGTTCCTTCACTCCCAAGGTGGAGTGGGGGTTGATTCAGTATCCGGAGCTCTTCCCCACCACAGTGACAGATGCTTGCGAGAAGGCCCTCTCGAAGGCGGAACAGCTGGCCACCTCCGAAGTAGTCAAGAAACGGATCGAGATGGTCCGGCTCTCTTTCGAGGAGATGAAGTCTTACCTGGCGGTGCGTGACCCACGGCGCTCAGCCTCCTTTGAGGAGTACCGGACTCATGTGGCGGGACTACGCGATTCCATCGACCGGCTGGAGGCCATCAATGATGACTATATTCTGGCTGACATCGCCCACCAGAAGACCGAAAACGCGGTCGGGGAACACTATGCGCCGGAGTTCGGTTTCATCACCCGCTGGCAATTATGCGGGCCTTTCGATAATCCTGGCATGGAGGGACATGACACCCCTTATCCCCCCGAGGAGAAGATCGATCTCTCCGCACACTATCCCGGCAAGGGGGGTGATGCCTCTTGGAAGCTCAACACCGGACCAGACTGGAGAGCCTTTGCCGATCTACGGGATGAGTACACCGAGAAGGACAATGCCGTCGCCTATGCGGCTTGTTGGGTGACTCTCGCGGACGGCCCCCGGCAAGCGGAGTTCCGCATGGGTAGCAACGATTCCATCAAGGCCTTCTTGAATGGGAAAGAGATCTGGAACCACAAGATCGAACGCTCGGCCACCATCGATGAGGACCGGATTGTGGTCGAGCTACCCAAAGGAACCTCCACCGTACTGCTCAAGATCGGACAAACCGGAAAGAACTGGGGTTTTTTCTTTAGAATCATGGAACCGGGCACAGAGGAAATCTTGCAGGGACTGAGTGTGTCGCCGAGTCCACCCAAGTAGGTTAAGTTCATCACCAGAAAGAGAGGGGGCTAACAAAGACCAGCTTCGTTTAGATAATTTGTGATTTATGATTAGCACTTAGAATGCGAATACGCTAATGTTCTACCCATGAATTCTTCCCGCGTCTCTCTCAATAGATCCATGGTTCCATACTCCTTTCTAGGGGTTTTCTTAGTGGCCATGGCCACTCTGATGTATGAAATCCTCCTGACACGCATCTTCAGTGTTACTATGTGGTATCATTACTCCTTCATGGCTATTTCCATTGCCATGTTCGGAATGACAGTCGGGGCTAACTGTGTCTTCCTCTCCCCTCGTTACTTTGTCCCTGAAAAAACCAGGTACCATCTCTACTTTTTTTCCCTCCTCTTCGCGGCCGCCACGATATTAAGTTTCACTTTTTATCTGAACATCCCCTCTATTAAACCAGAACGGCAAGTTCTAAGGATTTTCTACCAGTTCCTCTTGACCTATTCAATCATCTCGATTCCATTCATTCTGTCAGGAATCACGTTGTGTCTAGCATTGACACGGTTTCCCAGCCAGGTGGGAAGGATTTATGCAGCTGACCTGATTGGCGCGGCCACAGGCTGTATTCTCCTGGCTCTTGTTCTTGGCCCTTTGGATGGCCCCACCTCCGTCCTGTTTGTCAGTTTTATAGCCTCACTGGCGGCGTGGTTCTTCTCAGTGGATCTACCTTCCAGAAAACCTTGCCTGACAGCCACTCTGATAGGGGCTGTCATCCTCCTTGCGCTGACCGGAAATGCCATTCTGAGTTCACGCGGTGAACCATTCCTCCGGCTGGTCTGGGTCAAAGGAGCCAGAGAAGAGAAACCACTCTATGAGAAATGGAATTCATTCTCGCGGATCCAGGTCAGGGGGAATCCCGACGAAAAGGTTATGCCGGAGAGTTGGGGACTCATCGATGGAACGAGTTCCTTACCGGATATCCGTCGTTTGTCTCTTTTAATTGACGCCACGGCGCAAACCACTTTGATCGCGGATGATGGAGATCCCAACCTGCTGGAGTTCCTGAAGAGAGATGTTGCCGCATTCGCATACCAGGTACGTCCGGTCACGGATGTCCTCGTCGTGGGAACCGGAGGTGGACGGGATATCCTGACAGCATTGCTCTTCGGAGCAGAGCACATCACCGGAGTGGAGATCAACCAGAGTGTGCTTCAAGCAGTCAATGGTCATTTTGGAGATTTCACAGGACACCTAGACCAGCATCCTCAGGTCGAGTTTATCAATGATGAAGCCCGAAGCTATATCTCGCGGCAAAGGAATCTGCGGGGTCTGATCCAGATCCCATTGATTGACACCTGGGCCGCGACCGCAGCGGGGGCGTATGTGCTCTCGGAGAATGCACTCTACACACTGGAGGCGTGGGTTTCGTTCCTGGAGAAGCTCCAATCCCAGGGAATCTTGTCAGTCACCCGCTGGCATGTCCAAGACAACCCCTGGGAGATCTGCCGTTCCATCACCCTAGCCCAGGCCTCGCTTAGAAAGGCCGGGATTGAGAATCCCAGGGATCATCTCATGGTTGTCAGTGGTTTTCCCCGCAACCGCAAGGTGGGACTGGGGAATATCATGGTAAGCCGTTCGCCCTTCATGCCTGAAGAGATCGCACACGCTGAGAACATGGCGAGGAGTTTTGGTTGGCGGATTGATATCTCGCCTCAATCGGCCTCCTCCGCATTATTTGAAAACGCGGCGTTGGGTTTGCCCCTTCAATCCCTGTTCCCTGGCCTACCCGTGGTTCTATCTCCCCCCACGGATGATTCCCCCTTCTTCTTCAATATGCTGCGCTTTTCTCATCTGTTCGACCGGAAGTCCTGGAATGAGGGACATGTTGCGGCGAACCGGGAGGCAGTCGTCACCCTGGTGGTGCTCCTGCTCATCGTGCTGTTACTCACTCTGCTCTTCATCCTCCTTCCCCTCTGGATGCTGAACGAACGTTCCTCTTCTCGAGGCTCCTTCCCTCTCTTCCTCCTGTTCGCCTCCATCGGAGCGGGATTCATGCTTATCGAGGTTTCCCAATTACAGCGTCTCTCAGTTTTCCTGGGACACCCCACCTACAGCCTGACCGTTGTTCTTTTCTCTCTGCTCATCTCCAGCGGATTAGGCAGCGCACTGACACACCGGATGAAGAATCCCGTCTCAGCTGGAATCGTGATCTTCCTTCTGCTCGGAGCCGTGTTGATCCTTTGCGGTCTGATGACCCCCATTCTGATTCAAATGCTCCGGAGCGGATCGACCTGGATACGAATCAGCGCCGCGTCCGCTATCATGTGCATCATGGGATTCCTGCTTGGGATGCCATTCCCACTAGGGATGAGGATTGCCTTGAACGGATCAGCACAAGCCGCACCTTGGTTGTGGGGAGTCAATGGAGCCACCTCGGTATGCGCTTCCATCCTGGCCATGGTGGTAGCTCTCGGATGGGGGATCTCAGCGTCATTCTGGATGGGCGTGAGCTTTTATGGCATCGCCTTCGTAGCCTTCGCTTGGGTGTGCTCGTGGGGCAAGCTTCAACTCGAACCGTCTTTCCACCACCAGCAAGACTCGGCCCTGGAAACCAATCCCATCGAGGCTGTCATTCCAGTGATGTTAGTAGTTGATGAAAAGGGGCTGGACTTATGAGATGAATTCACCTGCTCTTTCCTCGCTTCCGTACATGGAGCGAGAGGGGTGCTCAGTCCAAGATTCCACTGAGAAGCCTCAAGATCACCACATAAGCATTGCCCCAGGCATCCTCCCGGAAAAACTCGACTGGAACGCCAGGCTTTCCCACAAAGGGCCTCAACACCCATGCCATTTGAATACCGATAAAGGCATAAATGACAGTCCATCCAATCACCATCCACAGATGCCGTGGGTCCCGTGCGATCAGTGGCCGGTAGGCACGCCGCAGGAAGACCTGCCCCGCGAGGGTGGCCACCATGAACACGCCACCATTGAAAAGGATGGCGGTATGATAATCATCAATAGAGACATACCAGAGCAGAGTCAGTGGAGCGAGAGAAGCAAGGATGATTGTCAAAGTGGCCAGAGTACCAACCAGTGCACGTAATACAATGTCGAAATCCGGGCGCAGCCCGAAGAGGGTGTTCACCACAAAGAAGCTGGGAATGGCGATACAAAAAGTTCCAAGCAGCAGGACCGGAACCTTCGCCGCCGAATAACAAACCTGCAGAGAACGGTCCCCCCAGACTCCGCCGAAGGTCCCCATCAGCGCTCCATATAAACATCCAAAAAGAAGTACCCACAGAACCGCCAGACGGACCTCCACCAGACCGGCGGCACTCTGGTCTTGCCGTGTCCCCGAGCGTAAGAGCGAATCGATCCGGCGAAGATAGGCCTGCATCCCTCAGGTCAAGAAAACAACGCCATCAGATGGTTCAACACCGCCTCGAAGAAATTCGATTGGCGGTTACGGAACCATTCGAAGGGCAAGCTGGGATCTCCAAGGAAGGGGCGTAGCACCCACCCCAACTGAGCGCCCACCAGGCCATAAACAGTCACCCAGATGCGGAAAACGATGGTCACATCCCGGTCCGTTCGCTCCCCATAGGGACGATCCAATGCGCCGGGGGGACGTTGAGGTTTCACCGCTTCCTCCATAGGAAGATCCTCAACAAGAGGTTCAGCAACAAGGCTCTTGGTAAGGCGGTGAAGTGTCTCCAGTAAAAACTTCAATCCCATAGCTCCCGATAGAGCGAACACGGTCACATTCAGCAGAACCATGAAATTGTAGTTGTAAGTGGAGATCGAGAAGAAGACGACAATGGTGCCAAAGGAGGCCAGAACCGCCAGGTTCACCGCAATGGAGGCCACCAGCAAACGGAGCATGGAGATCAAGGACAACTTCGAACCGACTAAAGCATTGAAAACATATAAGGAGGGAAAGGTGATGATCAATGTGAACAAGAACAGCAGCGGAACCTTGATCGCACTGGAGATCATTCTCAGGAGTGGATCAGTTCCCCCTTGAGTTAGCGTGTAGGATCCCATGCACAGGCCATAGAAGGCTCCCAACACCAAGAGCGTTAGTGAAAGCTTCCTCGCCGAAAAGGGTAAACCTCCCTCCCGGAGATCGGAAACCCGGGTGGCCTCCCCACGTAGAATCTTGTCCAAATCCAGCAACCAACTCCACATAACGCGCTCCTCGTTCCTCCCTAATACAGATGCAAGTTGTGAGTATATTTTCAAAGGTAGAGTTTGACATGATATAGATATATTGGCAATCTGGAGCAAGATGACAGATTTCGACACCCTACAAGAGGGATCTCAATCTTCTGGATTGAGTGTCACAAGGGCTTCCTGCTCAGCGGCACGAAGCAGTTGTTTGTCCGCACACACGAAGACAGGGGAGGATTCACCGCCGGTCCGCTATAATGGTAACAGAAAGAGGTTCTCCCTTGATCTCAATAGGAGTAAATCCCCACGCCGTTGTATGACGTTTACGGGGTTTCTTAGGTTCTTCCCCTTCACCTTGATGCTCACGTGTACCTTTCTGGCAGGGCTTTTGTGATTCTTCATCTCGAAAGCCTTCATGCGCGATCAGCTCGGTACTACCTTCCCGATTCCAGCACTCAGCAGCCGTTTTTACACTCACTATCCCCTCCTCCCCTTGCCCGTTCTTGAGCATAACCACAGAGGTTTCTCCGGGTGGAGGAGCCAGGTAACGAGCCAAGGGGCGCAACTCTTCTGGAAGCCGGCCATCCCGGTCAAGTTCAGGAAGTGCCTCTAATGCCTTCGCTATCCGTTGTTGGATTTCCTGGATGGTTGGTGTATCCACTGTCTCGGGCATCTTGAGCACTCCTTTCCTTTTGATTATACACTCCACTGCCCGCCAGCGTCACCACTGCAGCGGAAAGTGTGGTCAGCAGCTGCAGGAAGGGTGATATGAGGATCATCAGTACCATCCACCCGATGAAGCTCGATTTCGGACCAAACAGGATGAGCGGGATACCCGTGTGCGTGTAGTCATAGTTGGGATCCGCCAGCACCCGGCACCAAGGGCCCCAGATCACCACCATCATTGCAAAGGTGAGCAGGACGGTAAGGATCGAACGGAGGATCAGGGTCCTGAGCAGGGTGGACGAGAGTTCTCCCTCACTTAAACCCCGCCGCCCCAGATACCACCCGACCAGGAATCCGAGCTGGATGTTCATAAAGGGCACACCCATCCCCATGCCGGTGCAGAAGATATCCAGAAGCGCATAGGTGGTGATAGGTTTCCACACTTGTTTCATCAATCAACTCCTTCAGTGATCTTTATATCTGTTGAATCGTGGAGGGCGTGGAGGTGTTGGAGAACATGGAGAACGGAAACGGACGGAGCTGCTTCCATGTCATTCTTTTTCTTCCATTGGATCCACGATTCAACAACCTACTTCAATACAAATACCCCACCATGTGCCCCCACATACGCGCACCCATGCTAAAAATGATGTACATCGAGAAGAACAGACCGGCCATGAAGAGGTATGGCCGCCAACGTTCTGAACGGTGCCCGACAAAGCCACATAAGGCTGTTTCCACAATCGGCCCCAAGAAATAGAAGAAGTTGGCGAACACTCCCACCAAGATCACCACTTTCCATAAGGCCGGGCCATACAGAAGACCATCATGCTTGGTGACTGTCCCCAAGAGCCGCAGGATGAACAGTCCATTCACTCCCTCGGAGAAGAGAATAAAGTTATAAAGGATGCGTAATTTCTCCCAGGAATACCAAATCCTTCGTAGGTGTATGGCGGCATGTTCCGCGAAGACCTCAGGCGCATAGTAAACGGATTCCATGGCGTTGCTCCTTTCGAAATTGTTCAACTGACTAACCTCATCCTTGCCGTCCCGCGGACCAGTCCACATGCCGGGTCAGATACATCACCGCGCACAGACCCGCGAAGAGTCCCAGCGATCCTAGCAGCAAGGCATAATCCTGATTTTGAAGGACCACATAGAGATAACCATACAACGCCACAAGGACTGCCCCGATTATGACTGCGCGCCCTATCTGGTGCAGGACAGTCACACAATAAGCCACCACCGCGCCCACCACCGCAAACGTGGCGAGGGCATAGGCCCACCTGAAACCGATGTGCTCCGAAAGCGACAGTTCCAATAGGAAGAACAGACACATCGCCGCACCCACCAAGAGGTATTGCACGGTGTGGATACGGATTCCTATCAGCACCTCAAACAGCCACAGGGCTGCCATAGTCAAGCTGAGAAAGAGGAGCGAATACTTCACGCTACGTTCGGCCATCCGGTAATGATCGATGGGAGTGATGAGAGCCACTCCAAAGTTGGGTACTGCGGGAGTGCCTCCGGATTGGAGCCATCGTTGTGGGGTATTCCGTCCCAGATAAGGGATATCCCACAGAGCGGTAAATCCCCCCGGTCCGAGAGTTCTTTCAGTTGGCAGCCACTCCCCCTGGAAACTCGGCGCGGACCAGTTGGATTCCATTTTGACCGTAGTTCTCTTTCCAAGTGGAACGAAATAGGCTCCCTCGCTGCCATTCAAGGTAAGAGGGAATGAGAAGGTCATGTTGTCAGCGTTGGCAGTTCTCCCTACCAGGGCATGGATCCCTTTCACATCACCAGCCGCATCTCCCGCACCTGGTTCAAAATCCACCGGTTTGTCATTCCATGCCAATTGGACACTTTCTTGGATGGAACCGGTATCGGAGATATCCACCTCCACATAAGCCCCATCCCAAAGCACATCCTCGGGAGCGATTTCCCACCCGGAGAAATCCGGCTTGGGAAAGGTTCCCTTGAAGGTGGTGGTCAGGGTGTATAGGAGGACTTTGTAAATCCCCCGGTAACGGACCTCGGTATTGATCTGTCCTGTCACATCGAGGATATCCGGCAAGAAGGCCGCAGAGGCGCGTACCGTATGTTTTTCCTCGATGCCTTTCGCATTGGTTTCGGTGTAGTGCCTCAGAAAGGGAACCACCAGTTTAGGGCCATTAATAATTTGTTGATCTCCCCACTTTGAGGAAACCTCTTGGATAGCTCCATTCCGGGTGCCACGCCGTTCATTGATGACCTCACTGATCATCAGGGCTGGAATCTGTAGGATAAGCACGAGGAACACCAATAGAATGACACGCAAGAGGTGGGAGCGTGTGAGTTGTTTGGTTGCCTCCCAAGGGCCAGTTGTATCCATGACGGAACCTCTTCACTCGCAATGTCCTTTACCATGCAAAGCATGATTGCCAAAAAAATCAGGCCGGGATCCAGTCCTCCGGTAGTGTCAGTTCGTCCGTATCCGAGTCTGATTCTGTTTCTTCCTGTTGGATGGCATCCCGTAGGACCTGTTCGAGTTCGGTCAGGTAAGCCAGGAAGCGTTCCCGGCCCCCCTTGGATAGACGGCAGAGGGTTTGTGGCTTGCGGTTGCGGAAGCCTTTCCAGACCTCCACCAGACCAGCCTGTTCAAGGGCCTGCAGGTGACGGCTCAGGTTGCCATCAGTCAGGGCACACAACTGCTTCAAGTCAGCGAAGAGCAATCCCTCCGGATGGGTGAGAAGCGAGGTGAGAATGCCCAGACGTGCCTTTTCGTGCATGATCCGGTCGAGTCCCTCGTAGGCAAAACGTCCCGATTCAAGTTTCTCAGTCACTGCCATTACTTCCCTCCCTTTCCAGCGACCAGTACAGCAAGGCCGCCGCGAGAATATGCCCACCCCCAAAGGTAAATCCCATCCCCCAAGGAGAAAGGCTTCTTCCACTCTCCGCCAGACCGAGGAGAACCACTCCCGCCAGGAAATAGCCCAAGGCCAGCCAGAAGATGGAACGGGGAAGATAAGGGAGGGAGGCGAAGTTACCCAAACTGAAGAGGATCGCCCAGAGACCTGGAAGGAAGCGGATTGCGGCCTCTCCAGAGCGCATCAGGAAAAATGCCAGGCAGGCTCCCCCGGCCAGACAGGGCAAGAATTGTCCGATGACATGGACACTGCGGCGGCGCTGGAAGGGAGTGGACCGGCGCAGGAAGTGAAGAACCCCCTCACTCATGGCAATTGAAAAGGCCAGAATCGCTACCACGGTCCAATAATAAACAAACCAGCTGGCCGGTTTGCCGTCAATCACGACTGGCTGCAAAGCAGCGGCCAGTAGACCGGTCAGGCCCGCCAATCCAAGCGGTACCGCACGGTAGCCACGGTAAACCTCTGTCCGGGCTAGGTGCTCATGAATCGAGGCAATCTGATCAAGGGCCTTGTGGACTTCACTCATGGTATTGGAAGTGTGGCTCATGAACTTTGCATTGTCAAGTACTTGCTGAGTGAACAAATAGGGGGCCATACTGGATCCCCCCCACCCCCACCCTCCCCCGCCAGGGGGGAGGGTGGAATACACACTAAAGTGTGAACTCCGAACAACTCCCTCCCCCCTGGCGGGGGAGGGTGGGGGTGGGG
>CAYRBI010000075.1:0-27480 GCA_964422415.1 uncultured bacterium
ACGCTGGGTATCGGGATCGCCAGAGCCGGGGGTGCCGGTTTTTTCGTTGGGGTCACAGGATACAACAATATCAACATCATAATGCTCGATAATTTCAGAAGGATTCTCTACTTCACTGTTAAATACAATTATCTTTAAATTATTCTCAACTCCTCGCCCATCACCATCATCCGCGACAATAATCTCACTATTAAATGGTGTAGCCCATCCAATGTCAGCTAAATAGCCTGCAGCCCAATCAAATGGGCTCTTCCCACGGTCGTTTTCATCAAACTCATAGACATCATTAAAATAAAATACAAGTTGTCCCTCTAATAATAACCAATTAGTTCCTTTGTATGCAACATGAATTTTTGATAGTTCATATCTCCCCTTTTGCATTCCACCAAATGCAAAAAAAAGATCCAAGTAATCCTTCTTAATACCATTTAAACTGCTAACATAAAAATCAAGTTTACTACAATCACCACATTTATATTGATAAAACAACCATGAAGTATAATCACTATCCAGTGACGAATAATAGTTTTGTAGTTCTGTAATAACACTTTCTCGGATTTCTTCAAAACTTCGTGCTATCTCTCCCTTCTTGGTCAATTTTACAATTGAAGAGACTCTTGAATCAATACCATAAGAAACATGTCTTGGCAAGCGCCCATTATTTGATCCAATTGGATTTAGATATCTATATCCCAAATGATCAGCTGCTGTATAATATTGCAATCCATAAAACATAATAGCGTTTGCAATGAGTACTTGCTCATATGCTTCATCAGACGATTTATTATTGAAATATTCACGCATTTGTTTCAAATTATCTTTTTCTTCGAGATCACCCATTTCTAGCGATATATCCTGATCTCCATCAACTGAAAGTTTATAGTCGATTGCCTTTGTGGGATACTTTTCATGAGAAAGAAAAACCTTATAGGTCCCAGAGGAAAGACATCCACTAAAAGAACCTGCTTCATTTGTAATGAACACATTTTTGGGTAAATTATCTGTATAAAAAAAAGCCATCACTCCAGGAATTGGTGCGTTGGTGGTTGCATCCACTATTTGAACAGTAAATGATACTCCTGGAATCATGCAAAAATTGGTGCTTGTAGCATCATCAATATTTAACCTTATTGAGATTGGTTGAAATTGAGTAGAACTTGCATTCAATATATATTCGCCTGAGCATAAACCATCAATCACATAATAGCCTGTAGAACTTGAGATTGATGTTCCACTAGATTTCTCAGACATAGCTGAGATCTCTACACCAGGAATAATAATATTACTTGGATCTCTGATAATTCCATCCAGTTTAAATGTATTTGGAAAGGTGAAATCGTGCTCGATTACGACATCTTTTATATCTGCTGTGACAGTTATAGAATCAACCAATGTATATTCATTATATTGGAATTGGATAAACCATACCCCTTCAACAAGTCCTGAAAATTTATACTTTCCGTAGTCATCTGTTATTTTTTCCAGGCAATCCTCCTTACTGGAATTACATAATTGTACTTTTGATCCTTTTACAATTTGATTCTTGGCATTTCTTACAACACCCGATATAACGACACCATCTTTAACTTGAATATCATGTGTTAATACTTCGTTTTCTCCGAGGGTGACAACAGATGAGTTTTGTACTACCTTCTCATCTACCACAAACTGATATGTTCCAGAGCTGATCCCCATCATCACATACGCACCGTATTGATCCGTAGTAGATACAGCCGTTTCGTTACCAGCGGTTTGTTTGTTGGTTGTGTTGAAGAGATGAATATTCGCATTCGCTAATGGAGATCCAGTCTCGCTGTCTAAAAGCCGCCCATACATCGCCCCAATTGGTAGGTTCTTGGCGGTCATTTTGGCTAATTGAAGGAGTGAATGAACATCATACGTCCTTGGGTACACACTCCGGTAATCATAAGCAAAATTTCTCAGACATTCTGCATACTGAGCCCAGGTAGTTCCAAACATTGTATGGTAAAGAGAGGAAGCCGCTTCCCATTCTGCAGTTGGTGTATTTGGATTTCTAAGTTGGGAGTCCAAAGTTGTCCAATCAATTGATTCTGATTCTCGTATAATGGACAACAAAAATTCTGTTGAACTTAAAGACTGGAAGATGATAGGAATCCGGAATTTCTCACCTGGAAGTAACCAGGGGTGACCTGTCGTTAGATTGAGTCCCAACACTTGAACTTCATTGCTTAGGAAATACTCCTCAGATGAGAGCTTGAGTTGAGTATCAGATCCACAACTAACTGTCATAAGGGGAGAATCAAGAATGGAATCTCCGGCATTGGAGTATTCAAGCCAAAGCACATAAATTCGACCTGGCCTTATTTGTTTGGGAGTGACTAAATGAGCTTCCAATCTTGGCCCAACATACTCCTTCTTCAACGTGAATGCATTGTCTAGCCTCGACTCCTGCGAGCCCAGTTTCACCACCACATTATAGATTCCCGCAGACAACCCACTGGGATTGACTCGGCACCAGGCTGAACCCGCATCCTCCACAGTGAGCTCGCTGGCGGTGACACTTTGGGTTCCATCCTGTTTCACCAACGCGAAGGTCATCCCCTCTTCGAAACGAGCCCCATGGAATGGGATAATGATATCGCTGCTCGTGGCGGGGGCTTGGGTTACATCCAGTGAGAAGAGACTCAGTACACCTGTACCCAATGAAAGGGTGAAGGTGGCTCCACTGGTCACACCCGAAGAAGCTTCAAGATAAAAATAGACTTCACGGTCTTGAGTGGTGGAGGGGATATACAGTTTACCGGTGTCATTCGCTTTAACTGCTAACGAGAGGTCATAGGCGGTGTTGGATGGAACTCGATTATAACCAGCATAAAGTGATCCAGCAGCCGCAATACTCAAAGTGGCAATCGCATCCATACCGGCTGGCTGATTCCACTGGGCGAGATACCACATACGTTCTGTCGAAAGAGTCCCATTGAGCGGAGTGGATGTATCAACCAAGGGAACCGTAATAGAAACAGTCTTTGTAGATTGACCCGAGTTATTCGCGGAGTTGACTCCCTCGGAAATATCCCCTCTCGCATTGGCTCTAACTTCAAATAACCAATCTCCACTTTTCATGGCCGGAATTTGGAACTTCCCTTTTTGGGTGACAGTGCCGCCAGGATCGACGCTACTATACGCAAGAGATTCTCCCAATAATTGGTAAACCTCGGAAACAGTGGTACTACTGCCACGTGCCCCAATCGAGTCACGCCACGGACCAATCGCCGTCTCAGTACCCTTGTTTATGATGGTCCATTCAACCTGAACCGTATCGCCCACACTGACACTTGTTGGGCCACTCACACTCTCCACAACCAGATCAATGGGAGTAGACGCCGTTTCGGCATATTCAAAAGCGCCAATATCCGCGAATGAGCCATTTGTGGTGGCTACTCCCGTATTGGTGGTATTGGGATCATCATAACGGGCAACACCATAGTAATCTTTCTCTGGCGCCTGCGGCCCATTAGCAGCATCAATCAAGGCACTACCTGATTGAGGGGTGAAATCGCCTCCCTCTAGGTTGGTGAACTTCGGATCAGCCCAGATGTTTCCATTCGAACCCACCGCACTAAAACTCTGGATACTATAAGAGGTTGGATTCCAGAACAGGCAGTTCTGGAAAGAGCTCGTGCCTATCGGTTCAAATGTGTCCGCGATATATGCAAAGGCACAATTGATGAAGTTCTGTCCACCGCCTCGCGTGAGATTCGTGACATCCACAATGGTACAATTGATAATCGGTTCCCTGGGCCAGTGACGGAAGGCAAGGAGAAAATCATTGATAATGGAATTGCTGATATTCAGAGTCCCAGATTCCAGACCAATCGCATCATAATCCCCATGCGCCAGGAAACAGGAATCGATCGTCACATTCCCTGAGTTGATAAAGATGGCTCCATTGGCGTTGGTATCGCTGGAGTAGAGAATGGAAGCATGGGTGAGGGTGAGAGTCCCCCCATTCATATAGATCTTACTCCAATCCCCGCAATCGGGGGTGGTAGTGGTTCCATCTCCATTGGTATCACCGCCATGACCATCATCCTTGATCGAGGTAAAGATGACCGGAAGTGCGTTGTTGCCCTCGGCGAGGAGCGAACCGCCCGACTCGACGGTGATCATCTTGGCGGCATCAAATTTGAGGATGGCTCCGGGTTGGATGGTCAGGGTCACTCCATTGGGTATGGTGATGTTACCGGTGATGTGATAGAGGCTTCTTCCCCGCCAAGTCTCACTGCGCGTCAAAGTTCCCGAACGTGTTTCACTTTGGTAACGCAGTTCCACATAATCATTCAAGATAATATTCCCATATCCGCCGATGCTATAGGTTCCATAAGTAGGCTCCGAATCAGAGCAAACCGCATTCGAATCCCCTCCTGCGGTATCATCTTCGATTGGAGTAAAGATGACCGGTAAAGTAAGAGTCCCTTTCGCTTCCAATGTTCCCTTGGACTCAACATTGATCGCGGCATTTTGAAAGAACTTGACAACTGTACCAGCCTCAATTAAAAGACGACCTCCACTTTTTATATTAAGAGTTCCTTTAATTACATGAACCATTCCAGGAGACCATGTCTGGTTACTTTCGATTGCCCCCTCATGGAAGAGCAGGTCCTGCTTGTTCAATAAACAAACATCACCATCGATAATCACTTTCCTACTGATACCACCATTCAATTGATACTCCAGGACTGTCCGCAGAATCGCAGAACCATCGGCAAACTCAGATGTGTCAATCGTCGTTGTTCCCTTCAATCCACATGTACCAAGATCAATCTCTGAATTGTCAGAGAAGACTAGTAGGAAATGTGTGCTGCCAACCACACCCGTAATCGTTCCTCCCCAGTCAGTTTGAATATCAACCATTCCATGCAGGACAGGGTAAGGAACAATGGTTACTTCGAATGGGTAAAAATCAGGGCTTTCATAGGCTCCTAAACAGAGTAATCCATCAGTTCCCGGTCTTGAGTTACCATCCAGATCTGTTGTGGAAACGTATGAAATATACCAATTCCCCATGTCGACACATGGGGAATTGGGCATTAAATGATAATCACTCTTTGTCGAATCCACAAACAGGGGATCAGAGTCGAAATTATTGGTATCGTTGTACCCACCCTGAATACAATTATCGGATACATCTGTTGTTCCATTTGATGTACTGATTTCCACTCCAGGATTCCAGAGAATACAATTATAAATGGATAATGAACTAAAATAGTAGCACTCAACTGCCGCACCCATTGTATTTGTATTATCAGCAACTGTACAATTCTCCAGATTAATATTCCCATGGTATTGATTAAAGATTTCATATCCATCACAATAGAGTGCTCGTCCACGATAATTGGCATTATTTCCAGTTATAAGACAATTTGAAATATTCAGGGTTGCATACCAATTACCGATACTATATACACCACCACCAGAACCCTGAACACCATTTGCTGTATTTTTTGTGATTTCACACAACAATATGTTCGTCTGCGAATCAATACAGTAAACACCTCCACCTAATGAAGCCGTATTACCGGTTATAATGCAGTTAGTCAAAGTCGGCGCAGACTTTGAACAATACACTCCTCCACCGTTATATGATACAGAATTGTTGGTAATAGTACAGTCACATAAAGTCGGTGAGGAGTTTGAGCAGTATACACCACCTCCTCCATAATTATCAGAATTTCCAGTTATTACACAATGTGTGAGTATCGCTGAAGTTACAGAAGAATAACTGACACCTCCACCCGTTCCATATGTTTTTCCCCCCATAATTGTAAATCCATCCAATGTCGTATTCTCAACAGAATTTATGGTTACGACACTCTGATTCATGCCCTTTCCGTTTATGATCGTCTCGTTCACACTCCAATTACGTCCATTGCGAGTTGCCTCAGTTCCCAGAAAACCTCCATACAGGGCACTCCTGGATTTCATCGTGATCGCCTCATTGTAAGTCCCGCTAGCCACCCAGATTTCATCTCCGGCGGAGGCAGAGGTGATGGTGGTCTGGATCTTTCCGCCCGCGTTGGCCCAGCTGGAACCATTACCAGTCCCACCCGGCTTCACATACCAGGTGGCGGCCTCGGTAGGAATGGTCCCGGCCAAGAGGAGGAGCAGCATCCCCAGCGCCGATAGCAACCTCAATGATTTGAACGGATTGGAAAACATTACACGCATGTTGTTGGCACACTCCATGTGGGAATAGAAAGTCGACTGTAACCCAATCGTTGTCTGTTCTCAAGGGTTAAAAAAAAGAAATAATTGGATGTAAGGTTTCTTTCAGATACCTCGTATGAAGTTCTTTTTGACACTCGGACAAGGATCATCTGGTTATGGCTCCCAACGATGTCACTCTGATCCCGCGTGGCATCCTCTCTGGGAATCGTCAACCGGAAACCAAGACACCACTCGCCATGGTCTGGTCAAGCATGAAAACCTTCAGGGAGAGGAGCCGGGTTCGAAATTTTTCTCATCTTGATAGAATGAGCTCACTATGCCTGTTTCCGAATCTCCCTATATCAAGTCCGCCCTGCGTGGTTTCGAGGCCTATGTTCCCGGAGAGCAGCCCCCGCCGGACCCGAACCTGGTCAAGCTGAACACGAATGAGAACCCCTATCCGCCCTCGCCGAGGGTGGTGGAGGTCCTGCATTCCTTCGACCCGGACCGTCTCCGGCGTTACTCGGATCCGCTCATGACCCGTCTGCGCGAGGTGGCTGGCGCCTTGATCGGCGCCGATCCGGAACTGCTCATCGCGGGGAATGGTTCGGATGAGGTCCTGTCCATGATCCTGCGGGCCTTTCTCGATCCCGGTGATACCGTCGCTTATCCCTACCCCACCTATTCGCTTTATCCCACTCTGGCGCGGATGTATGGCGGGGTGACAGCGGAGTGCCCGGCGCTGTTGGGAGGCCCCAAGATCGAGCCGGTGCTCAACACCCCGGCCAAGATCACCTTCATTGCTTCACCCAACTCGCCAGATGGCCACCGTGTCAAACACGAGGACATTGTCCGTTTGTGCCAGGCACGGCAGGGCATTGGCCTGGTGGTCGTGGATGAGGCTTATGTCGATTTCTCCGAGGGTGGGGTGCCGGGGTTGATCCATGAGTTCGACAACCTCATTGTCACACGCACCCTTTCGAAGTCCTTCTCGTTGGCGGGATTGCGGGTCGGCATCGCGGCGGCTTGCAAGCCCCTGATGAGTGCCCTGTGGGCAGTCAAAGACAGCTACAACCTGGGGGCGCTGCCACAAGCCCTGGCGGTGGCCGCGCTCGAGGACGCCGATTATATGAGCGCCAACGCGAAGAAGATCGTGGCCACCCGTGAGGAAACCACTGAAGCCCTCCAGAACCGTGGCTGGCGGGTGTATCCCTCACAGGCCAACTTCATTCTCACCGAACCCCCCATGCGCAACGCCAGCGCGATCTACCGTGCGCTCGCTTCACGTGGGATCTTTGTACGCTATTTCAACTATGCTCCGCTGGATCGTGGGCTGCGTATTTCCATCGGTTCACCGGAACAGATGGCAAGGTTGCTGGAGGAGATCGACCGGTTGATGTAGGAGGTAGCCTTACCGAAATCTGTACATCCCCATTTCTTGACGAATCGTGGAGGTCATGGAAGGAATGGAGGACATGGAGAACAGCGTGGAGTAATGAAGCCGATCCGTTTTCCACGTACTCCACCATCTCCGTAGTCCTTCCACGATTCAACAGACTTCTCCCCCTGCATCATGTGTACGGGAAAAGGGGAGATGGACTCTTGGATGGCCGGACGATTAGCGCAAATCCTCGCGGATATCCTGGAGGTGAAGGTGGCTCCGTGAATAGAAAAAAGAAATGGACTCTTTCCCTGGGTGCGGCTGGTCTCGTTCTCGCCGTCACCTTTCCCCTCATCCCCCACCTCAGACCCGCCTTCGGACAGAGCAAGAAAACCATAGCGGACCGGCTCAAGGAGTACGGTGACACCGTGCATCAACGTCTGGAGCCGGATTTCAAGCGGACCGGGGTGGCCTACCCACCGGAACGGATCATCCTGATTGGACTCAAGGCAGAAAAGGTTCTGGAGGTCTGGGTGGCCACACAAACCGGCCAGCCACGCCTACTGAAGACCTATCCTATCCGGGCCGCGAGCGGGGTATTGGGACCAAAACTCAAGCAAGGGGATTATCAAGTCCCCGAGGGGCTTTACCGGGTCGAGTCACTCAATCCCAATAGCCGGTTTCATCTCTCCCTGCGCCTGAACTATCCCAATGAATTCGACCGGGCCAAGGCGGAAATCGATGGGCGTACCCGGCTCGGTGGAGACATCATGATCCATGGCAATCAGGTCTCGATTGGCTGTCTAGCGATGGGGGATGAGGCCGCCGAGGATCTGTTCATCCTGGTGGCGGAGACCGGTAAGGAAAATGTCACGATTATCCTCAGCCCGGTGGATTTCCGGGTCCGCGGACTGCCCATGGAGATGCCGCCATTGCCGGAGTGGACAGGGGAGTTGTATGAAAGGGTGAGGGGGGAGCTGGAGAAGTATAGGAAGGGGTAGTTGAAAAAGTGCCCGGAATGGACTTTGGAAAGGTTGGGGAATGGAGGACAAACGAGATATGGCCTATGATAGCCTCCATGTCTCCGTAAAAGATTACGGACCGGGAGGCGATCAAGTGGAAATCCTTCTCCAGGATATTCGTAGTGAGTTCGAAGGGTTCTCCACTTTGGCTGACCTTGCAGATAAGCTCAGAGATGTTGTTTTTGATCACATTCTGGTCAACATGTCTCAGGTTGATTGGTTTGATGCCAACATGTGTGCCTCATTCGGGGCAATCCTTTACCAGGCAGGCGTGGCAAACTCTGTTTCGGTTTTCAATCTTAAGCCAAAAGTTGAGGAAATCCTTTCGAAAAACGGATTTCTAGTAATCTATGGTGGTGCCCCCAAAAAATATGCTTATGGAACAACCATCGGATATCGTCGTTTTGAGCTAAAAGATGACCGCGCATTTGGAGAGTACACACGCACATACCTGACTGAAAAGGGAATTCCCTCAATGTCTCCCGGGCTCTACAAGAAATTTCTTGAAGGGATTTTAGAGATATTCAATAATTCGGTCATCCATTCGGAAACGAAATGGGGAATTTACTCCTGCGGACAGTTCTTTCCCAAAAAACATCGATTGGATTATTCCCTTGCTGACTTGGGTATGGGAATTCCTGAAAATTTGCGGAGAAAGAGGGGATTCAATCGGTCTGACGAAGATGCAATTGACTGGGCAATGACAGGACGTAACACAACCAAGAACGGACCGGTACCTGGTGGTTTGGGACTAAAGCTTCTACGTGAATTCATCACTTTGAATGAAGGGCGTATCCAGGTCGTTTCAGGACATGGCTATTGGGAGCTTAAGGCTGGGAGTAAAAACCTCCATCATATGCAGCACCCATTTCCGGGTACAGTGGTCAATATTGAGTTCAACACTGCCGACACAAAAAAGTTTTGCCTTACGAAGGAGATTGCTCCAGCGGATATCTTTTAGCCGTTGGTGAGGAGAAACCATGTTAAATGAAGTAACAATTCGCGTCTTCGAGGTAGTCGGAAGTGATCTCTGTGTGGCCTCTGATGATGGCGAGCGGATCTACGACCGGATTGCGCATGCACTCGGCGAAGAGCGTAAAGTAAATCTCTCCTTCGCGAATGTTGCGAACCTAACCTCTGCCTTTCTTAACACCGCAGTAGGCCAGCTTTATGGAAAGTTTTCGGAGGAGCAGATCCATTCCGGGCTGAGGGTTTCAGACATGGAGGCGGACGATCAAGTACTCTTGAAGCGTGTTGTAGATACGGCAAAAGAGTACTTCCGGGATCCGGAACGCATCATGGCAGCACGACGTAGTGCTCTGGAGGAAGATGATGCCGAGTAGCATCATCCCCATCGATACATATGTTTTCAGGGAGACCGATAACCTCCTTTTCGACACAAATATCTGGTTCTACCTCTATGGTCCTCAAGGGAAGAGCGATGCCAAAACCACGACCTACTCAAAAGCTCTTAAGCAAATTATATCAGCGAAGAGTCGAATCGTGGTAAACATTCTTATCCTTTCCGAATTCGCAAACCGGTACGCAAGGAATGAGTTCAATAAATGGAAAGGGAAAGGACCTGTACGTGAATTCAAGGGCTTTCGACGGCATCCAGATTTCCTCCCCATCGCTCAAGGCATCGAGGTGTCCATACGAAAAATCCTGAGTTGGAGTGAGAAAATCAGTACAGGCTTTGAAAAACTGGATATGAACGCCCTTCTTGCCACATTTGACAGTCAGAAATTGGATTTTAACGACATGATTCTGGTAAATCTATGCAAAGAGAAAGACCTTATGTTTGTGACACACGATGGAGACTTCGCCGATTCAGGTATTACAATTTTAACAGCAAACCAGACACTTCTTTTATAGGCGGGTGATTATAAAAAGGAAAGGGGGGGTATCCCATTGAGATAAAGCGTAAACTTAAAAATGTCTTTCTCCAGGTTAATAAAACCTGTTCACCTCACGGTCTGCTTGTGCCTTATCAGCAAGATAGGCGAGTGCGTCTTGCGACCTGGAGAACGATTCTTCCCACCGGGACTCATCCATTAGCTCATTCAGGATAAGCGATGCAATGGCGTCCTGTTCATGATCAGATAACTTTTGAACTTCAATCAGAGATGTCTCAAGAAGCTTGGTCATGACCGAGACCCTCCCTCTCTCCAAATATACCTATCATTCAAAACTGTTAGTCTCCCCCCTCACCCCGGTGTAATCAACGATCCCCGCAAGGGCTCCTCTCCCTCGGTTACTTCGACCCCTTCTTGAATCGTGAAGGCCCCCGCATAAAGCGCCTTACCAGTGATGATCCCCTCAATCTGGGTCAGCCCCAGATTGCGTATGGCGCGCAGGTCATCGAGAGAGGAAATGCCACCCGAGGCGATGACTGGCATCTTGACCCGGCGGCACATCTCCGCAAGGGAATCCAGGTTCGGACCTACCAAAGCCCCATCCCGTGCAATATCGGTAAAGATCACACCTCCCATCCCGGCCTGCTCACACACCTGGGCAAGGTCATACACACTCATGGCCGTTTCCTCGATCCAACCCTCGACCGCCACACGGCCATTACGTCCATCGATCCCCACCCACACATGCCCTGGGTATTCATGTCCCGCACGGTTCAGAAGATCCCGGTCCCGGAAGGCGGCGGTCCCAAGGATAACCCGGCCGACCCCTTGAGAGAGATACCGTTCGATCTGCTCGATGGAGCGGATACCCCCTCCCACTTCGATGGGAACACCCGCCTCACGGGCAATGAGCATGATCATTTCCTCATTGACCGGTTGTCCCGATTTGGCTCCATCCAGATCCACCACATGGATGCGCTTAGCTCCGCCGGTACGCCAGGCATGTGCCACTTCTAATGGGTTACTGGAGTATTCCGTAGCTTTGTCATACTCCCCACGCAGGAGGCGCACACATTTTCCGCCGAGTAGGTCAATGGCTGGAATTAAAATCATGAGTGTTAATTCACTTTCCGGCAGAGTTCAACAAAATTATGGAGGATATGCAGCCCAAGCCGTTGACTCTTTTCAGGATGGAACTGCACCGCCGCGAGATTCCCCCGCTGGACCGCCGAGCAGAAAGTCTCTTCATAATCGGTCTCGCCCGCGATGACCGCCTGGTCTTCCGGAACCGGGAAGTAGGAGTGAATAAAGTAGAAGAAGGAATCCTCGGGAATCCCTTGAAAAAAGAGGGAGTCCTTTTTCCACGCCACCGAGTTCCAGCCCATGTGCGGCACTTTCTTGCCCGGCTGGAAACGCTCGTTATGTCCCTTGAAGACCGCAAGCCCAGTAGCCCCCGGCGCCTCGGAGCTGCTTTCGAAGAGCAACTGCAAGCCCAGACAAATCCCAAGGTAGGGACGGTCCTGGGCGATGTATTCCCGCAGCGGTTCCACAAAGCCGAGTTCGAAGAGCTTTTTCCCAGCGGTGGCGAAAGAACCCTGGCCGGGAAAGATCACCCCATCCGCCTTGGCGATCAATGCTGGATCTCCACAAAGCCGTGCCTCTCCGCCCACTGATTCAATCCCCTTCAACACACTGCGCAGGTTTCCCGCGCCATAATCCACAATCTCAATCATTACTCACTCCCGCCGCGGTCACGCGGTTTCTTCCCCGCTCCTTGGACACATAGAGTGCACGATCAGCCTGTTCGACTAAACTCGAAGGATCAACCGCATCCGAAGGATATTCGGCTACTCCCAAACTGATCGTGATCGAACGGTCAGGTTCAACCTTCAAGTAGCGTCCCTGAGCAATACTTTCCCGTAAACGTTCGGCGATGCGCACCGCCTCGGTCTTGCGGGTTTGCGGCATAATCACCGCAAACTCCTCACCCCCATAACGCGCCACAAAGTCCATCTTCCGCAACTGCTCCTGGAGCACATTACCCACATTGCGGAGCACCTGATCACCAATCTGATGACCATACTTGTCATTGACCAATTTGAAATGGTCGATATCCAGGATGATCAACGAGATCTCCTGTTGGAATCGTTCGGCTCGTGAGATCTCACGCAGGAGCCGTTCCTGAAAGGTACGGTGGTTGGCCAGACCGGTAAGTCCATCAGTAATCGCCAGTTTTTCGAGCTCACCATACAGGCGTGCATTTTCCAGAGCAATGGCGGCCTGATTGGCGAAGAGCATGAGCAGTTCCTGGTCTTGCTCGTTAAAGATCCTGGGAGAGAGATCATTGTTAATATTGATGACACCCAAGACCTGACCGCGCGTCTTGAGCGGAACCGAAAGCAAGGACTTGGAACGATACCGTCCCTCGGCCGAACCCTCGAAACGCGTTTCCTCATCGAGGTTCTTGATGAGAAGGGGACGACCCTCCTGGGCCACCCATCCAGAGATGTTCTGCCCACGCTTCACCCGCGCCTGACGTACCACCCATTCGGGGATCCCCTCGGCGGCCCGGATGATGAGGTAGTCGCCCGTTTCATCCCACAGCATGATCGAGCAGACATTCGCGCCAGTCACATCCCGGATACCCCGGATGATCAACTGGAGGACAGTAGCGGCATCAAAGGTGGAAACAAGGAGGTTTCCAACCTCCTGAACCGCATGGATGTTATGAAGCTGCCCGCGCATATCGCTGAGCAGTTGGAGGTTACGATAAGAGCTAGCGGCCAGGGAAGCAATCAAAACCAGCAGGTTGATCTCCTCTTCATCGAAGCCACGCTGGGTGGTGGGACGTTTGGCATAGATCACCCCAGACGCCTCCCGGGTGTCCTCGAACGGGACAAACAGCAAATGGGCCAATTCACCCTCGGGCATGGGCGTCTCGAGTCCGGCATCTTCTTCTTGCCCAATTGAGTGGAGAATGGGTTGATGGGATTCCCAGGCCTGACGGGCCAAGGTGAAAGCCCGCGACGAATAATAGGGATCAGCTGTTCCCGCGGCGCCAATTAATACCAGCTCCTGGGCACGCTCATCCCAGCGTAGAATCGTCACCGCCTCCACGCCGAGCAGACCCAGTGTCCGGCTGGCGGTAAAGGCCATCAATGAAGCCAGGTCCTGGAGCGCGGTCATCCCGGCACTCATCTCAGCAAGAGCCTTAAGATGCTGATCCTTACGCTGGATCCGGGCAAGAAGGTCACTGGTCGTCAAAGTGTTCATGGGTATAGGCCAGACCTAAGGTCATTCATTACGATACAGGAGAGGGAAGAGCGTTCCTACCAGTTTCAGGAAGAGGAGAAGGAAAATGCACGAGCCTATTCGCATTGGTATCATCGGCGCGGGAGGAATTGTCCGGGAGCGTCATCTGCCCGGACTCATGAAGATCCCCGGGGTGGAGATAACCGCTGTCTGCAACCGTTCCCGGCAGTCCACGGAACGGGTTGGCCAGGAGTATGGCATCGGTTTGCGTTTCGAGGATTGGCACGATCTGGTGGTGGATGAACGGATCGATGCGGTGGTGATCGGGGCTTGGCCGTATCTTCATAAAGAAGCCTCCTTGGCGGCCCTTACTGCGGGTAAACCAGTCTTCTGCCAGGCACGCATGGCACGCGACGCCGCCGAGGCACGCTCCATGCGCGATGCCCAACGGTCGACGGAACTGCCGGCCATGATCTGCCCGGCTCCACATGGCATCAAGTGGGGTCTCTCCATGCGGAGGTTGTTGGCTGAGGGTTTTGTAGGCCAACCCTTGACCATCCGGGTCACCTCCATGCAGGGACGTTACCTCGATTCGCATTCACCCCTCACCTGGCGGCAGGACCTATCGCTTTCAGGGAGAAATGTATTGACTCTCGGTATCTATGCCGAGGTAGTACGCCGTTGGTTTGGCGAGACCATCAGTGTCCAGGCCACCAGCCAGACCTTCACCCGGGAGCGTGTTGAACCAGTCTCTGGAATGCTCGAACCAGTACGGATTCCTGATGCAGTCTGGATGGTAGCCGAGATGGCCTCGGGGGCTATCACTCAATATTCCCTATCGGGTATCGCCCATGCCGCCCCCACCGACCGGATCGAAATATATGGAAGCCAGGGGACTCTGGTCTATGAGATCGATTCGGAGCGGATCCTAGGCGCACGATTAGGAGAAGGAAGTCTCAAGGAATTGGCTCTTCCGGACGATGAATCCAAGGGGTGGGAAGTCGAACTGGATTTCATCCGGGTACTGCGGGGAGAGAAGGCCCCTGAACCCTCCTTTGAGGATGGGGTAGCCTATATGGATGTGGTGGATGCCACGGCGCGCTCATGCCGGAGCGGATCACGCATTCCACTCCCGCTCGGGGAGTAACGCTCCGGACCGTACTCATCAAGAAGACAGTTCTCTCTTCGCGGGAATGGGAATCCTTTCCCCTTCCGCAACGAGAATGGATTCTCATTCCAATGTTGGTGATGGATTCAAAAACGGGTACGATGAGGATGGCTTGCATGTTGCTCTATATCGCAATTACTCATCCAGTAGATGGTGAGGTCGAGGAGAAGATCGAGGAGTGTGTTCAAGATTGGTATCAGAACCAACGCTTACGTTGGGAAATGGGGGGAGTGTTACCCTATGACCCGGTGTTGAGGGAGATCGCCATCGATACCGGTAATATCCCTCCCCAGCAAGTCGGGGAATCCTTACGCATATGGCTCTCCCATAAATCCGACCTGGATGAGAGTGATTACGCGCTGTCCGACCATTCTTCCATCGAAGACCTTTCACAATCCGAACGAGTAGAGCATTTCCGTCACAAGCTTTTGTACCTGCTCGGGTCCATCCGCCGCCTCAATCACACTTTGGGGAGCGAGCGGATGCGTCAGATTGAATACCTTCTGGGCGGGATCGCTACCGAGGCGGCGGACCTGCTCCCCACTCAACATTCAGTTTCTGCCGATCCACCCCTTGAAGAGGGGTGGTCAAGACAGTTGGACGAGTTCTGGAAGAGCCTTTAGGCACCTTGGGCTGAGCGTGTATTGTCTGGTTGTTGCGTTTTTAATCCTCCCCAACCCTCTGGAGGGTTGGGGAGGAAGGCCATCCCCAAAAATCCTCACAGCCTCAGAATCTCTTCTCTAGAATCAGCGCATCCTCATACGGATTGTCGTAGTAACCCCGCCGGATCGCGATGGGTTTGAATCCCAAGGAGGAATAAAGACTTCTGGCGGGGAGATTCGAAGTCCGCACCTCGAGCAACGACCGCTCCACTTCATTTTGTAGAGCCCAACTCAAGGCATGTTCCATTAACTGCCGTCCGATACCACGCCCCCTGGCTTGGGGTGAGACCGCCAGGTTGGCGATGTGGAAGTCCTCGAACTCCAGCCAGCAGATCAGGTACCCCAACACAGCATCGTCCTCAAGCCACACCCAGGAATAGCTATACTCCGCACTCAGCTCCACCAGAAACATCTCCTCGGTCCAGGGGATCGCGAAGCTCATCTCCTCGATCGCCAGAACCTCCGGCAAATGCTCTTCAGTGAATTTGGTTATCATGGCAGATATATCAAGGGCTGTTGAGAAACTTATTCGTGTATTGGGACCGTGGATCCCCGCTTTCGCGGGAATGACGGTTCATCAAGGCTTTCACCCCTTTCGTCATTCCCGTGAAAACAGGAATCTACAGATACCCCTGTTTTCAACAGGCAATTAGCACAATTAAGGTTCCATCTCTACCAGTAAACCAGTAGGATGCACCCGGATTGCAGTTTTGGGAACGAGAAAGGCCTCTCGTTCCAACGGGATACTGGATATAGCCAGACTCCTTGCTGGTGTCGGTTGGTTTCTGTGATGCCTGGAAATGATAGAAGCCGCACACTCCAATCCGGACAGGGGTCACCCCCCGGCCACGGACCTGGGGGGAGAGGTCCGCGAAAGGGCTGTCTCTTCTGGCAGGATTGTCACCGCGCGCGCCATTGCAATCGCATGTGCCTTAATGCCGGTTCTCGCACTGTGGGTGGTGAATGCGGAGATCATCTGGTACACCGGCCACTCGACCGCCATTTCCCTTTTCTACCATGTGACCTTCACCCTCTTGGTTCTGGCGTTGATCGACCTAGGGATTCGCCAGTACTTCCCAGGGGTTGAGCTGACTTCAAGCAAATTAATGACCATCTATGTCATGCTCTCGGTCGCGGGAATACCGGTTTATCACTTCTGGGGCGGCTGAAGCCATGGCGGATTCACCGGCTAATCTCAACACTCCACTCGAAAAGGAAGACAGCAAGTCCACCGTGGATTCCCACTTTCGCGGGAATGACGAGAGGGGTCACCCCCCCTTCCGTGCAGCGACACCACGCGCGATGGCCATCGCCTGCGCGCTCATTCCGCTCCTGGCGCTCTGGGTGGTCAACTCGGAGTTCATCTGGTGGAACTGCGCCTCCACCGCTGTTTCGCTGTTCATGCATGTGATCTTTCCCCTGTTCTTCATCGCCCTGTTGAACCTGTGGCTGGAGAAACATTATCCCCAGGCCGCGCTCTCTCCCGGCGAGTTGATGACCATCTATGTCATGCTCTCGGTCGCGGGAACGATGTGCAGCCATGACTTCATCCAGATCATTGTCCCCATGCTGGCCTACCCCGTCTTTGCCGCGAATCCCCAGAACCGTTGGGGCGAAATCCTCCTGCCGCACCTCAAGGAATGGGCGTTGATCACTGATAAGGATGTCTGCACCGCCATGGCGCTGGGGAATGCCTCCCTTTTCACCCGGGAGTCATTCCATGCATTGATTAAACCCCTCGCTTTCTGGAGCTTCTTCACCTTGCTCCTGATGTTCTCGTTGCTCTTTCTCAACTGCTTGTTGCGCAAGCAGTGGACTGAACAGGAACGGCTTTCCTTCCCGGTCATCCAGATTCCCCTCACCATCGCCTCGGATTTTGGCAGCCTACTCACCAACCGGCTCTTCTGGCTGGCCTTCGTGATCAGTGGAGGAATCGACATTCTCAATGGCTTCGCCTTTTTCTATCCCAGCCTGCCCTTTATCCCCACCGAGGATGCCCTCATGTTCAGGGATTACCTTTTGGAACGTCCCTGGAATGCCATCGCCGGTACTACCCTGAGCATTTATTCCTTCGGGATTGGGCTGGCCTATTTCCTGCCAACCGATCTGGCTTTCAGTTGCTGGTTCTTCTTTGTGTTATATAAGCTCGAGTTGGTAGCGGCGGCCTCCCTGGGGATCACCGATCTGCCTGGTTTTCCCTTCCCTCTCGAACAAGCTGCGGGCGGATACCTCGGCTTGGGTTTGTTCGCCTTGTGGCTATCAAGGCGGCATCTGGCGGCGGTGTGGCGGACAGTCCTGGGGAGAGAAGGAGGGCTGGATGAGAGCGAGGAGCCGATGCGTTACCGGACCGCCTTGCTGGGATTGGTGGTATGCGCGGTCCTGCTGGTGGGGTGTGGGGTCAATCTGGGGAGCTCGACCGGAAAAATGGTGGTCTTCTTCATCATGTTCTTCCTGTATGCCCTGGCCATCGCACGGATGCGGGCAGAACTGGGTCCTCCAGCGCATGATCTCCACAATATCGGACCAGACAAGCTCATCACCAACTTCTTCGGTACCCGCAATTTGACCGGTGGAGAGCATGGAACCTTCGCAATGTTCTTCTGGTTCAACCGTGCCTACCGGGCTCATTTCTCCGCCCATGGCATGGAAGGCTACAAGGCCGCGCAGATCACACGGATCACCACCCGTTCGATGACCGCCGCGCTGGTGATCGCGGTGGTGGTGGGCCTGTTCTCGGCCTGGTGGGCCACCCTGCAGAACATCTATATCTATGGTTACAGCGGGCGTCTGGTGGGGGATGCCTACTCCTCGGAGGCCTGGAATGCCATGGCGGGGGCGGTCACCTTGCCACAGCCCCCACGTATTGCCGCCACTATCGCCACTGGCCTGGGACTCATGTTCACTCTGCTACTCGGAGCCATGCGCATGAAGTTCACCTGGTGGTTGTGGCACCCGGTGGGATATGCCACCTGCTCAACCTGGTCGATGGAAAAACTATGGTTCTGCCTCTTTCTGGGGTGGCTGATCAAACTGCTCATTACACGTTATGGAGGCGCGCGCATGTACCGCAAGGCGCTTCCCTTTTTCATCGGCTTGGTACTGGGGGAATTCATTATCGGTAATCTCTGGACCATTATCGGTGGAATAATGGGTATACCGGTATACCGGATATGGGGTTAGGATTTGGCACCCTCCACGAGGAGGGACTGTAGGCGTTCAGCCCTCACCCCCCCAGCCTCCTCTCCCGCTATGCGAGGTAGGAAAAGGGAGGTTGGAAGGTGAGGTTCAAACAAGAGTCCGGAGTGATCTATTGAGGAAGACTTCTTGGTGGGCGCTATCCGTTGGCTTTGTGGCTCTCACCATGGCTCTGTGCGCCTGGTTGGGGAGACCTATCCCCCTTGAGATTACCTTCCAAGAAGACACCTCCGGAGATGACCTGAATCTGGAGCGGATCCAGACCACGGTCACGGATCTGAGTTCTCTCCCCTCGCGTGTAACCGGCTACCCCGGCGTGGATCTGGCTGCCGAGTACCTCCAGAATCATCTACGCGCGGCGGGCATCACCGAAATCGAGACAGATGCCTTCGATGTGCCCTCCCCAGTGGTAGACTCCGCCATGCTGGAGGCACACACACCCCAGCTCACCATCCACATACCGGTTTATCCGCTCTGGCCCAACCTCGCGCGCACCTGTCAGACCCCGCCCAAGGGAATCTCGGGCCCCTTGGTGGATGTGGGACGCGGCACCGATGCCGAGCTGTGCGGGAAACAGATCAATGGCTCGATTGTAGCGATGGATTGGGACTCTAATCTGGAGTGGTTAAGTGTCCCGGAGTTCGGGGGCAAGGCGGTCCTCTTCAGAGACAATCTCCAGGCCACCGGCTACACCGCACGGAACAAGATCGTGACGGTCCCAGCAGATCTCCCACGGTACTTTGTCCGATCTCAAGACCTTCCGGCGCTGGACCAGATCCTCGCGGCCGCCGGGACAGAGGTCCGGATCACCTGCCAGATGGGGTGGAGACATGCCACCGCCAAGAACATCTTAGCCCACCTGCCAGGGACACCCATCTCAGGGGATCCCCAGAACCCGGACACGGCAGCGATTATCCTCCATGCTTATTACGACAGTATCAGCATTGTTCCGCAATTGGCTCCCGGCGCGGAGCAAGCCATCGGGGCGGCCACGCTGTTGGAATTGGCCTCTTACCTGGTCACACATCCGCCCGAGGCAAGGCGTCCAGTCTATTTGCTCTTCACGGGCGGCCATGGCGAGGCTTTAGCGGGCATCACTCACTTTGTCCGCAAGATGAAAGATGGCCTTGAACTCGGTTGGAAACCAGAGCAGCAGCCCACCTTCCTGGCCCGCATGGGACGTCCCGGCTTGTTCGCGGGACTGGACCTCTCCAGCCGTTCCGAACGCTTCGGGATCTTCTGTCTGGGGCGTTACCGTGGCTACTTTGAACACCTGCTGCGTCCACGGTTCAGCTTGATGGGGTTAAAACTCAGTGAATATGCCACCCAACACTCCCAGGATCTCGACCTGACCAAGGAACCCTCTCCTTTTGTGGATGGGATCAACCTGACACTTGGCCGGGGCTGGTGGACCTACTTCCCCTACCAGGCCCCTTTCGAGAGCGAGATGCCGGTTCTGACGGGGCTTCCCGCGATCACCTTGGCCACAGTCAACGATGACCGCCGGTATGTGGATACACCCGGTGACACCGCCGACCGCTTCGACAGTTACCGGTTCGGACGTCAGATCCTGTGGGAGAAGGGGCGCAGGGTGGGGCTGCTGAAGATCGCCCAAGCCCTGGTGAACTGGCGGGGACCTTTTGTCAACGCCGAGCTGCTGGACAAATGGGCACGCCTCTCAGGACGCGCGTTGTGGCTGGATCCCAAGACCAACTACACTCCGGATGAGCCGCTCGGTAATTCACCAGTGTTCTTCAAGTCGCAGCGTGGAGATAAGTACCTGATGGGGACACGCGGGGTTCCCGCGGTCCTTACTGATGAGAAGGGAAACTATGAGTTCGATGGCCTGATTGATATTACCGGCAATTTTCTGTTCTTCGAGTGCTTGGTGGAAGCCTATGGTCTGGCCGATGAGCAGTTCGTAAAAACCAATCCGGCAGCCTGGGCGGAGCTCGAACGGGCTCGTTCCCAACGCGGACAGCTCCCCGAACCGCTGGCTCTAGATGGTTCGGTGATCTTCGCGCAAGACATGGGGCGTCCACTCGATTTCCCCAACAAACTCCCCATCCTCAAACCAGAGCAGAGCCTCAATCTGGTCACCTTCCCCTGCCGTTCAATTACCCTGTATGGCCTCACCGAACCACGCGGCTTCATCCCCCTCAAGCAAGTGGTGCTCTTGGAGGCTGGCACTGACAGTCCACCCTTCCAGTTTGGGCAGAGCACCAGCGATTCCATGCTGGGGCTGGTGGAGGAGAACTGTGTCAGCCTGTGGGCCGATCCCGCAATGCAGGTACGGATCACCTTTGGCCTTGGGTTCCAGGGGAAACGCCTGGTGTTGACTAATAGCTCCCCTCAGATCCCCCAGGGCGGCGGGTACCTCTTCGACCAGTTAGATACGATCCCCTCCATGGTCCTGCAGGGCGCGAAAGATATGTGGAACCTGGACACGGTACGTATTACCCGGCTCGAATCCCATGGGATCCAGAACCCGCGCGTGCGGTCGCTCCATTCCGAGGCCGGGAAGTACCTGACCCGGGCCGGTCAAGCCTTGGCGACAACAGACTACCTGACCTACCGTAGCGCCAGCGAACGCGGGTGGGCGCTGGAGAGCAAGGCCTACAGCGAGCTCTACACCATCACCAACAACATGATCCGTGGCGTGCTCTTCTACCTGGCGTTATTGATCCCCTTCTCCTACTGCTTCGAGAGGCTGCTCTTCGCCGCCTCCACCATCCGGGGACGCATCCTGGGGATGATGGCGGTCTTCGGGGTCAGTTTCCTGGGGCTGGTTCTAGTGCATCCCGCCTTCCGGTTCACAAAGACTCCTCTGGTGGTATTACTGGCCTTCCTGATCCTCTCGCTGGCCATCACGGTCATCGCGCTGATCCTCGGTAAGTTCGACCGTCTGCTTCTAGAACAGAAGATGCTGGTGACCGGCCTGCATGAGGACACCTCGAACCTGGGAGGAACAGTGGCACGGGCGGTGGACCTGGGGATCTCCAACATCCGGCGGCGTCCCCAACGTTGTTTCCTGACCGCCATGACCATCATACTCGTCACTTTCACCCTGCTGTCCTTCACTTCGCTGATCCCCGAAACCAGTATCTCGGTGCTGCGTCACCCCAAGGGTACTCCGGAATACAAAGGACTGCTCGCGCGTGACCGTGGCTGGCTCTCGCTGCCGTTGCCGTTGTACCAGTCTCTTAAACGGACCTTCGAGGGAGAAGAGGTGGCTGGCTTTGTGGAGGATGAGTCCACTGAAGCCTCCTACTCGCGCAAGGGATCGGTGGTGGCGGGAAGAGCCTGGTTCTTCTCGGACTCGTTTGGCAATCTCTCACAAATCGACCTCTCTCCAGCTCCCACCAAGGGAACTCCGGAAGAAAAACAACCCGAGGGATTCTTCACGGCGGGTGTATTGCTAGGGATGGAACCCAACGAGACCCAAGTGACCGGAATCGATCAATGTCTCACCACTGGAAGGTGGTTCGAGAGTGAAGATGACCTGGGGATCATCCTCCCTTTGCATATTGCCAAGTTCCTTGGATATGGCCCAGAAGATCTGGGCAAGGGGGTATTGGTATATGGCGAGACCCTCCCCCTGATCGGTTTGCTCGATCAGAAACAGGTTGACAAGAGGGTGGATGTGGATGGCGAGTCGTTAATGCCGGTGAACTTCGCGCTGCAGACTCTTATGCGCGCCAACCGCGAGGATCAGGATGCGCCCGACACGCTGGAGGACTATGTCCATTATCCCTGCGAACAGGTGGCGGTGGTACCACTCAAATTCGCGCAGCGTTTGGGCGCACCCATCCGGAGCGTGGCGGTACGGACTGGCCCGGAGGTAAATGTAAAAGCCGAGGCCGAAGGGTATGCGCGCCGGTCCAACACCACCATCCTGGCCTCCGATGGAGAGACAGTCGATCTGTATGCCTCGCTGGACCGGAGCCGGATCAATGCAGCGGCGGAGATCCTGGTCCCGGTTCTGCTGGCCTTCCTGATGGTGCTGGGAACCATGCTCGGATCGGTCTATGAGCGCAAGGGTGAGATCTTCATCTACAATTCAGTCGGGCTTTCACCCACACATGTCTCGATGCTGTTTCTGGCCGAGTCCGGCGTGTATGCAATCCTGGGCGCCAGCATGGGTTACCTGTTAGGACAGATTGTCTCACGGATTCTCTATGTCACCGGGACTTTCGAGGGGATTACCCTGAACTACTCGGCTGGTTCGACCGTTTTTGTGACCGGGCTGACCATGCTGATCGTATTACTCTCGACCCTCTTCCCCATGCGCCAGGCCTTCCTCGCAGCGGTTCCAGAGGCCAAGGAGAAGAAACCCGAGGGCGAGGAAGACTCCGGCGAGAGTCTGAGTATTTATCTCCCCTTCGTTACCGACCTGCACGGGGCACGCGCGATGCAGGCCTATATGCACGAGTTCTTTGAGGGTATCCAGGGAGTCTCGGTGGGGCAGCTCGCGGTAGATGAACTTGGGGTGGTGATGGAAATCTATGAGAACCAACCCGCGCCATCGCTCCATTTCCGGGCCTGGCTGGCTCCCTTCGATCTCGGAATCAGCCATGATGCCGAACTGAGCGTCCGGTACCGTCCCGACCAGCATGTCTATCAGTTCCATCTCACCGCTCACAGGCACTCCGGCGACCAGCAGAATTGGCGGCGGCTGACTCCCCGTTTCATTGGCACCCTGCGCAAGCAGCTGCTCATGTGGCGGATCCTCTCCAAGGAAGACCACGCCAACTATACCCAACGGGGAGAGACTCTGTTCTCAAGGACAGCCGATGAAGAAACTGGATAATCAAAACCTCACCCCCCCTCTCCCACAGAGCGAGGGGGGAACAGCTGACTCTCTCGACAATGCCCTGGAACAGGGGCCGTATGTAGAGGGTTTCACGGGGCGGACCGTATTAGGAGCCCTGTTTGTCGCCTTCGTGATGATGCCCGGCTCGATCTATCTCGGCCTAGTGGCGGGACAGTCGCTCGGGCCAGCGGCGGAGTGGGTCACAGTCATCTTGTTCGCGGAGCTCTCCCGGCGGAGTTTCACCCGCCTACGGCGTCAAGAGATCTTCATCCTGTTCTATGTGGCCTCTAGTCTTGCAGCAGTGGCCCTGGCACATCTGGCCTTGGCGGGTGGCCCCTTCGCGGGAGCAATCTGGAATCAATACCTAGTTCAATCTCCCCAGACCCAAGCCATCGCCAATCAGATCCCCGATTGGGTGGTCCCACCAATGGATTCGCCAGGGGTTCAGAAGCGCAACCTGGCCCACCCGGACTGGTGGTGGAGCCTGTCACGCGGAATGCTTTCACCGGTCCTCTTGATCGTTATCGGGCAGATCCTGGGCCGCATGTCCTGGCTCGGGATGGGATACCTATTGTTCCGGTTGACTTCGGATGTTGAACGGCTTCCCTTCCCGCTCGCGCCAGTCGCCGCCGAGGGAGCCACCGCCCTAGCGGAATCCACCGACCGCGAGGAGGGCTATCAATCACGTAGGAAAAAGTCCTGGCGCTGGAATGCCTTCAGTTTCGGCGCTTGCCTGGGGATTGTCTTTGGCTTGATCTATGTCTGCCTCCCAGTGTGCACCGGGCTGTTCATGGCCAAGCCGGTGATGGTCTTGCCGATTCCCTTCATCGACTTCACCAGCCGTGTCGAGGGGCTGCTCCCGGCCAGCCTGATCTCAGTCAGTTTTGATGCCAGCCTGTTCCTGGCGGGGATGATCCTGCCCTTCCCGCTGGTGATGGGCACCTTCACCGCCATCCTGCTGACCAGTGTGTTCGGCAACCCCATCCTGGCGGGCCTGGGATACTTCCAACACTGGCACCCCGGCAATGGGCTGCTGGTGAATCAGATGATCTTGAGCTTCGACTTCTGGATGAGCGTGGCCCTCGGACTTGCGGCTGCGGTGGCCCTGATCGGCCTCTACAGTGTGACCAAAAACTCTCTGTCAGGGGTTCTGGGAGCCAGAAAAAATAAAACTTCATCGCCTGCTCCCATCCTGGAGACCACCGATTCGGCGGTACCTTACAGGACACCCTGCAAACAACGTGGGGACTTCCCGGTTTCCTTGTGCATCGGTCTCATCGTCGCCTCCACCATCTGTTATATCTGGGTCTCGCACCTGCTGGTCCCGGAGTTTCCGGTCTGGATCATTGTCATATTCGGATTCGTGTGGACTCCCTTGCAGTCCTATGTCTCGGCGCGCCTGGTGGGCATCACCGGAACAGGCATCACCACCCCCTTTCTCAAGGAGACAGTCTTCATTGTCAGCGGCTACAAGGGAGTGGATATCTGGTTCGCACCGATCCCCTTGGCCGATTATGGCGCGGTCGCGCAACGGTTCCGGGAACTGGAGCTCACCCGGACACGCTTCACCTCGATCCTGAAGGCGGAGCTATTAATGCTGCCAATCAGCCTGGTGTCGAGCTTCCTATTCTGGTGGTTGTTCTGGAGCATGAACCAAGTCCCGGCGGAGTCCTTCCCCTATGCCACCCGTACCTGGCCAGTAGCCGCGCGTCAGACCTACCTGATCCTGACCGCGAACAGCTCGGAGCAACCGTTGCTCCTGCAGGCACTCAAGATCCCGGTGATCGTGGGTTCATTCGGGGTGGGGATGGTGGTCTACTTTGGCTTGTGGCTTTTAGGGCTACCGCTGGCCTTCTTTTATGGACTCATCGGCGGAGTGGGCGCGCCACTCCATGGCGGGCTGCCACTGATACTGGGAGCGCTGTTGGGACGGTTCTACTTCAAGCGCAAGTTCGGGGAGACAAAATGGAGCCGGATGATTCCAGTCGTGGCCGCCGGATTTGCATGCGGTATGGGGCTATCAGGGATGTTGGCGGTCGCATCAGCGATTGTGTCGCAGTGCACACGGGAACTGCCGTTTTGACAGTTACCTCGCGGGGATATCCAGACTAAAGGTCCGGATCAGATCCCGGATCGCATTGGTCCGCTCCTCGGTCTCGCCCAGTTCGAGATTCCGTGAGGTCAGATGAAAGGCCTTCGCGGAGGCCCATCCCTCGGAGATCGGCGCGTTGGCGGGTTCCGGTTTCGGGAGATCGCCACGGTAGACGAACTCCTTCAGATTCCCCCGGACATTGCCAGTCAGCCGTAGCGCGATCTCTTTCTCACGGTCGAAGCGTCCAAAGAACTCAATCTGTCCCCCACGATAAAGATCAGGTAGCACGAGGGGATAGGACTCCTCCTCGGTCATGCCCGAAAGATCGACCTGGACTCCCACCAGGATGGGATCAGAGAGCTCTTTGACCAGGGCCTCCAATTCCTGGGGGATCTTTTCGGAGCTGCTGGCGAAGCGCGCCAACCCCTTGTTACGGTAAGCGAGCAGGCGCAGAAGATACCGGTCAACCTTGTCACCCACTCCGAAGGCATGGATCGCGGCGCGGAGTTGGTTTTTTACCGAGAGCGCATTGATGATCTCGCGGCTATCCTGAAGACCAATGGTGGAACGGCCATCGGTGCAGAGAACAATCATGAAAGGCCGGTCACCAGGCGGGAGAGAACGTACCACCCCCGAGAGAGAACGGTAGATGTCCGTCATCCCGGAGGCCTCCAGGCTGAGGATGAACTTTTTCGCCTCCGCCAAGTTCTTTTCCGTGGCTGTCCAGAGGACGGAACTCAGGGCCACCACCTCGGAGCGGAAGGCCACTACGGTAAAACGGTCGCCGGTCCGTAAGAGAGAGAGAGAATTGGCCATTCCCTGCTTGAGCCCCTCGAAAACCGCGCCGCCCATGCTCTCGGAGGTATCGAGGGCAAAGATGACATCCTTGGACATGGCGCGGAGCTGGCCAGCCTCTTCATTGGGTGTCACCACCGCACGGAAGAAGCCAGCTCCCTTGGGGGGGCGGAAGGTGGTGAGTTTGACATCCAGCAGCTCATCCCACTCCTTGAATTCGGTCCGGTCCTCGGGGAGTTCGGGGGGAGTTCCCTCCAGTTCGAGCGGAGCCATCGAAAGGAGCTCCTCCGGAATCTCCGCTGGCGGGAGAGATTCAGGAGGGTGTTCATCAGTCTGCGCCACGGCGGGTGGGAGGACCACCTCCGGCTCAGGCAGACTGGGCAGGTCGCTCGCATCACGCACGGGCGCGGGAAGTGGCCGAGCCTCCAGGTTGACCGCGGGGGGGGGACTATTTGAGAGTTCTGGCGCCCAGGCGCGAGAATCCGGCTCCGGGGCCTCCACGAGAGGCTCGGGAACCTTGATGATCTCCGAGCGTACCGCTTCCGCGTTCAGATCCCCCGGCAGGTTGGACATCTCGGTGTCGGTATGAGCCACCAGATCCTCTTGGGGGGCATCAATGGCCACGCTTTCCGGTGAGAACCATTCCTGTTGAGCGATCTCGGGTAGCTTTGGAGCGCGGTTGGCTTCTTCCTCGAGTGTGCGCCGCAGGGCATCATCACGGGCCATGGGATCACCGCCCACACCAGAATCATCCATCGAAGCGGTGTTTTCTGGCACCAGTTGAACCTGCATCAAGTTCTCAGGCGCGGCCACAACCTCCATCGCGCCCGGGGTCCAAGGAGTACGCTGGAGATAGAACCCCAGCGCAATGTGCACCAGGATGGAAAGGATGAACGCGAGGATTAACCGCTTGGTGTACAGCATCAGCCGGGTCCCTGCCTTTGAGCAAGGTGGTCTTTCCGATGGAGCAGGACCTCATACCCCCCACCCCAACCCTCCCCCGCAAGGGGGGAGGGAGTTGTATGTTGTTCACGCTTTAGCGTGTTCCCCCTCCC
>CAYRBI010000076.1:0-27273 GCA_964422415.1 uncultured bacterium
CCCAGAAGAACCCCAGCCCAGAGGTAGACTCGATCCCAATTGAGCAAGGGATAACATTTTTCAGCGTTATATTGATCGAGTTCATGTTGGACCTTCGACACGGAATCATTCAAGGCTTCCTGGGGGGACTTGACCTTGGAGATGGCGAGTTCGGCCGCGCGCAATACTTCGTTGTAACAGAGGCTGTTGACTGGGATGACGGGACGGTGTTTACCGTAGGGCATTCGTTCGATGAAGAACCGCCAGTGGGAGTCATTCATGTAGTAGGTGGAATGAGCCGCAAGGCGGTTGGCGGGAATACTTTCGACCATGGGCATGGCGATTTCTTGGGCGGCCTGGCTGGTGCAGTATTTGGCGAACTCCCAGGCCTCCTCGATGTGACGGCTGCCGCGCGGAATTCCGACTGAATATCCCGCTGAAAGGAAGGCCGGTTGGCCACCCTCTGGAATTGGAATATCAGCCAGACCAAAGTCCACATTGGGGCCATATTTGCGGAGAGTCTTCAGATACCAGCAGCCATGCTCCCACATGGCGATACGTCCATTGATAAACGGATCCTGGCCATACACGCCCGTGTCACCCATCGATCCGAGGAGACCCGGCAAGCCACCACCGGGATAATTGTCAACAAATTGGACAACCCATTTCAACGCAGAAACCCAGGGAGCAGTATTGAAAATGACCCGTGTTCCATCCAACGAGAGATTTTCGCCACCCAGCTGCCAGGCATAGGTCTCCAGACCAGAGGTGCCGAATCCAGAAGCGGACACCAAGGGCGCGAAGCCCAGACGTTGGATCCGGCCATGTTCATTGAGTACGGTGAGCTTGTCCGAGTACTCTTTCAACTCTTGCCAGGTACGGGGTGGACGTTCTGGGTCAAGTCCCACCTCACGGAAGAGGGCCTTGTTGTAGAAAAGGGCGCGTCCATCCGTGTTGAGAGGGATGACCCAACGGTGACCTTCATAAAAGGTTTCCTCCCAGGTGTGTGGAAAGAACACACTGCCATCAAAATGATCCCGCTCAATCATTTCATCGAGAGGCAGCAAAGCTCCACGTGCCGCCCATTGGGGCATGGTCGGACGATCGATCATGGTCAGATCCGGAGGAACACCGCCGACAATGGCGGTGAGAAGCTTCTGAGGATTGTTCCAGGGAACCACCAGGAGATTCACTTGAATGTTGGGGTGTTCGTGCTCAAAGCCGTCCTTGATGGCGCGCCAAGCCTCCTGGCCGGGACGCTCGCTCCAACTGTGCCAGACCTCGAGTTGGACCACCGGGGCTGACTGGCCAGGGGGGATCGACAGGATCAACCCCAGGGCGAGCAGAGCGGAATGAAATGAGGCCGGCTTCAAGGTGTAGGGGTCTCCAGACTGGTGTCAATGGATTTGTGAAACAGCACCAGTGAACAAGGCCTCAGGGCCCATACATCACCACATCTCCAGCGCTTGCGGTTCCATTGGTGGGGGAGTAAACCAACTCATCATTCGGCTCATTCCCGGGACCGAAGGCAAAATCCCATAACTGATTGGGTCCCTGGCTACCAATGCCCCATCCTCCATAGCGGACCAGGTTCCAATTCGGGGCCAAATTACATTTGGGTTTGGTGGTCCACAGCAGTGACATTTCACCTGGGAAGCAGCTCAGGTCTTTACAGGGATTGAAAAGGTCGACTGGGAGGCGGGTCATGAACCTAATCGGGGTGGTCATGATCTGTAGACCATCACTGACCGTGTAGACCATGTAGCGGCATTTCCGTTTACAATAAACAACGTCGGCGGCCGAGCAGGGATAGTTCCGGAACTCGGTCTGGTATCCCTCGAGCGCGGTGTGCATAGCCTGCATGTCGGCTTTTATGCGCGCGACCTTGGCCCTTAGTTGTGCCTCCAGAAAGTTCGGCATGGCAATCGAGATCAGGATCAGGATGATGGCAATGACAATGAGGAGCTCAATGAGAGTAAATCCTCTTCCTAGGTCAGAGTGTTTCTTTATCATGGGTGTTAGCCAATCCTTTCTGGGCAACCAGCCCAAGGCACATCTAGGGCTTGGTTCCCGTAGATTCCGGATTCACGCTGGGAGCTTCTTTCCACTCCCGGCGGATCTCGCCTTTGTTGCGCCCGCACTTACTGCAGGTGGGCCGCGCAAAATAGGTTTGCGGGTAGACCGTATCTGTACCACATGCGGCACAGTGGAAGACAATTACATTATACTTCGGAGGAGGTTGAGTTTGTTGCCATGTACGGAAGAATCGCATCCCCAGCGGGATCATCGCGGCCACCAGGACACCCAGCAGGATGAGATTCCTCAGGTTCTTGGGCACCGTTGAAAATTCCTCCTTTTAGGGATGGACAACAGTATCGATACACTGCTAATCTACTGAGTAAGGGTTTCACTGTCAAGCGGAATCGATCGGGCATTCCACAAGGCTTGATGTGAGAGCGGGTTCCATCGCTTCGGGAAGCTCTTGAGAGCATTCCACACACAAGCCAATCCCGGTTCCAACGGAGGAAGGAGACCATGGCTTCACTCAGTCGGCGGTTATCTACGGGTTTCACTCTTATTGAGCTCCTCATTGTCATCGCCATCATCCTGATCTTGATCTCGATTGCTTTACCCAACTTCATTGAAGCCCAGATCCGCGCCAAGGTGACCCGGAACCTGGGAGAGTTCAAAAGCATCAATGCGGCTCTGGAGATGTATGTGGGAGATTACAAGTATTATCCAGGAAACAATAAGTTTACGCGCGGATTAAAGGATGAATTGCTTTCCAGATACACCGAGCTGACCACCCCTGTGGCCTACATGAAATACATCCCGGTCGACCCCTTCGGTCCGGAGGAATGGGTCTACCCAATCAAGCATGGCTCTTACATCTACACCGATGGCTGGTGGCAGTCCGTGGCGGGCGGTGGGTCTTTGTTATTTATGGGACGCTGGTCATTATCAGGAAAAGGTCCCGACACGCTGGATGGAAATGGAGAATGGGCCTCGGTGAAAAGTATCGCGGAAGATGTCCGCTTGAGCTTCATCTACTCACCGACTAATGGGACCGTCAGCGCGGGGGATATCGTCCGTTGGGGACCCTGAAGAGAACTTGAAATTCGGCTTGACACTCCTACCCAATGGTGTGATAGAGTAAAGAACAGTTAAGGGTGTCGGTGAACTGTATCGAGAGTGTTGTGTGCTCTGTAGAGAGTCTGGTGAGGTGCGTGGGTCTCAAGTATTGGCATCCCATGAATCCTCACCATTCGGTTCGTGGAAGAACGACCCCTTGTGATGGTCGTGGATGCCACACTGGGGCGGAACCACCTATGTCAGGAGGCTTAAGGGAGATGAAGGCAATATTCGGTATCCTCATCCTGGTGTGTCTGTTTTACTCGTCCTTGGTATGCGCGGAAACTCAGGTCTTCGATGTGGTTGTCAGTCCAACCGATGATATCGTGGGGAATCCCCACAACTCTTTTTCTTATATTCGATGGAATAAGGAACCCGATGCGGGGGCGTTTAACGGTAATTTTGTGTGGGCGAATGAAAACACCTCGGCCTTTCACCTATGGGGAGCGGGTACCGGTCTTGGTATCCGGGTGATCCAACAATCCAATACCAAGCAGATTGGCTGGCGGATTGATGGTGGTGATGGGGGAGCCGGAACCATTGACACGAATATGGACACCGGTAACACCCCGGGAGTGCGTTATGCCACTTATGTCTTGGCGGCTACGGGTACTTTAGCGGCGGGTTTCCATATCCTGGAGGTCACCACCAACAACAGTCTGAGTGCGGGAGAAACGATTGCTCTTGATGCCCTGGAAGTGTATGGAGCCGTGGATACCACCCTACATGACCAGATGAACTGGTACTATATCGGCGGATCAGGGGTATGGGCTCCCTATGATTCAGGAGCGGAGGCGAATAATTACGCCACGGGTGGATCCGTGGCCTATACCTTGGGGGTGGGAGTCACCTGCTCATTCCAATTCGCTGGGACTGGGATTCTGCTTGTGATTTCGGCCAGGTGGGATTGTGATGCCGCCATCAATTGGAGTATTGATGATGGAGTATCGTCGGGCACCATCCTTGGCCCCTTAGCTCTGGATGGTGGTTCCACCAACTTCCGGTTCCCCATCGTGATCGCGAATAACCTCACCGAGGGAGTTCATACTCTGACCCTTTCCAATGGTGGGGGTGGAGCCAATCCGGATTGGAGCCTGATTATCCTCGATGCTCTGGAGGTCATGGGTGAGGTTCCTCCCACAACCCGCTATGAGATCGGTAAGGATGCGGTCAATAATAAAGTTGGCTTTGTGCACTGGAACAAGTGGCCCTCGGAAAGCAATGCCTACGCCAGCGGTGGGGAGCAGGTCTATGCCTTCGATGCCACCCAAGAAGGCGCCTCGCAGTCTGTGACCTTCCTTTTCTGTGGTACTGGCGTGGATCTCGGCTTCTGGCGGTATGGTAATGGTGAATACATTGGGTGGAATGTCGATGATGGCGCATTCACCGGTGAATATGACTCCTGGTGGTGGCTGGCGGGGAATCCGGGAGTGGGTGACCGCCTCTCAACCCCGATGACCGGCCATACCTCTCTCTCCCTCGCATCCGGCTTCCATAAAGCCACGGTAACGAATCTGGACAAAAGCGCCGCACAAATCATCGTGCTCGATTACTTCGATGTGTACAACGATGACTGGGATGCGGTGACCATGTATGAGAACACGGACGGCTCGATCACTTATACGGGTACCTGGAATTCCGCCGATCCGGATGGGGCTTGTAGTGGTGGCAGCCGGGCAACCACGGGGGATCCCGCAGCCACCATGTCACTCACCTTCCAGGGCACCTCGGTGGCCGTGATTGGGTGGAAACAGGATATCTGTACCTCCTACAACTGGACCATCGACAATGGAGCCGGCGGTTCAGGTACTGTGGATCAGTATGATGCCTTTGATACCAACGTCCGTACCATCGATTTCATTGTGAATGGCCTCTCCAGTGGGAGCCACACGCTGACCATCTCTCATGGTGGCGGTACGGGATATATCGAGATCGACTACATCGCTGTCAGAGGCGGTGGTGCCACCGGAATCGATGATTGGACGCTGTACTGAGATCTTTCTTCTATATGGCGCCGTGGGGATTTCATCCCTGCGGCGCCAGACTGGAAGACAGGAGTAGCGAATTCATTTGCATGGCATCCGTGTTGAATCGTGGAAAGGGAGGAGGAAAACCAATGCGGCTTTTGGCCATATTGGTTTTCCTGTTCCTCTTGCCCCTTTCCTCCGCTTTCTCGGTTGATGAGGAAATCCTCTCTCTGGCAGGCGCGAATTGGTCCGGCGATACCAACACACTGGGAGGCATCGATGCTGGACTTGAAGGCGACACCGATGCCTTGGTGGCATCCGCTGATGGCTATCTGGGTTTTCCCTCGCAAGCCTCGCTCCTTATCCAAGTAAAAGAGGATTATTCCCGCGCACCCTTTGTGGAGTTTGAAATTGGGTATCGTGTCAACAGCTCTCAGGCCGCCACCGGTATCGTGCTGTGGGAGGGACAGGAAGTTCTCGCGTGCCATCCCAACCATCCCGGGGAGGGCTTGCTCACCAAGACAATCCGGATCAGCCCCACCGGATTCTCTTTATCCCGTGGAACCCACCTGTTTGAGATCAAGGCCATGGGCGATTCCTCCAATTCCACGGATCTGTTTGAGGTCGATGCCATCCGGATCCGCCGGATTGGCCTTTCTCGCACACCTCCGGAGACTGTGCAGAGCCTCATCCTTGTGAGTGGTGAGGCACCGGCTACAGCGGAGTGGGAGAATCTCGCTCACCTCAAGGCGGACTTGTCCGCGATGGTTACGGGTGAAATCAAAGTGGTTCCGGCGAATGACCTGACTGAGGAGGAAAAGAAAGCATCCGGTCTGATCGTGGTGGGGAAGTATACCTCGAACAGTCTTCTCCGGGCGGTCCTGGAGGGACAAGGTCTGTCCGCTCCCTTCGCATCGGATCAGCCTTTCGTTCAGGAGCAGGGTTATCTAACAGCGGTCTACCCCAACCTGTTCGCTCCCGGAAAGAAAGTCTGGATTTCCTCGGGATGGGGTGATCCTGGGGCGGTCTATGGCATTTCACATTTACGCACTCACTTTCAAGCGATGAATGGTCAGCTTTACTTGGATGTCGAGCAATCTCCTGTAAATTCCAGTGAGTTTGAGAATCTCTTCCAGCCGGATCTTCCTGAGCGCGCGGTTTACTACAACATCGCATATGGCATCAGCTATGGTTCCCTGACTCCCGATAACTGGACCGATGCCGGATGGGAGCAATGCGTGGACCGCCTGGTCTGTGCGCAGCTGACCCATCTTTACTTCTTTCTCTGGGGCGATTCAGAGGTCTATTTCCCCCCCTCGGCGGTGTGCAACACCGAACGGAACCGGCTTCTCCATGAACGTTTACGCCGGATGATCCAGTATGCCCACCAGCGTGGGTTGAAGGTCACCTATCTCTTCAGTGCTACTATCGTTCCCGCGGATATCTTCGCGGCCAACAAGAATCTGATCAAAGCCACGATCCCTTATGTGGACTATGGCTATCCCATTGTCTGTCAAGCGGTCCCGGATTCCTTTTCATTCGGTGCATTCAGCTGGGCCGGAGTGAAGGACTTCATGGTGGACATCTATGAGAACGAGCTTGAGTGGTTCAAGGAAGCGGATGAATTCCAGATCTGGTTCTATGACCCCGGTGGGTGTTTCTGCGGCACGGATCACCAGGATTGCAAGGGACATCAGGCTGAACGGATGATGGAGCAGGTGACCACCTTCGAGGAAATCATCCTCAGGAAGAATCCCTCGGCCAAGATCGCGGTCTCACTCTGGCCGGTATGGGTGCTGGAACCCGATTATGGTGTCAACTACAGGACCACTTTCCTCGATTCCTTAAAATCCCATTTCGCCTCCCGCATGGACCAGATGAGCGTGGTCGATTCTGTTGATCATCCAGATACGGCGCTTATTCAAGCCAAAGCGCGGGGTTTCCGGTTGAATGGATTTGTTTATCAAACCAACCTCGAAACAGGTTACCCGTTCCTCCTTCCTCTTCTGACCTATCTTAAAAATGAATCCGCCATCGGCGCGGGGCGGGGAGTGAGTGCCCTGTATTGCATGAGGATCGAGGAGGGCAGCAAGTTCCCCAACACCTATTTTGCATCGCGCTTCTTCTGGAACCGGAACTCCACGGGCAGTGGTGCGGTTCATGAGTATGCCCAGTGGGCCGCCAATACCAATCAACAAGCCGCCGGTGAGCTTGACCAGGCTTTGACACTGCTCGATACCTTCACCACGGATGGCACTTCCCCTCAAGACATGGAGGCCAAGGGGACCCAGATCCGGGTGAATACCGAGCACGCCCTCGCGCGGCTTCCTTATACCAAACAACAGGAATTGGAATGGCTTTTGACCACCGCGAAGGCCATGGAAATCCTGGGAAAAGCGGTGGAACACCCGGGTGATGCGGCTTTACAGATCACTCTGCGCAACCAGTTTTCCTCCTTGATGCTCAACTCAGCGTCGTTCAATAAATTCGCCCCCTGGGCGTCCAGTAAATTTTCCACCTATGTTCAATGGTTGAGTTCGGGATGGTGGTCGGCGAGGTTCTGATGCACCGGAGATGGTTTGGATGGATCTTTTGGAGTCACGGTTTCCGCTGGCTGGGGCTGGCGTGGTTGGTGTTCCTACAGGTTCAGTCTGTACCGGGCCAAGATACAGAATGGCTGGGTGGAATCCCAGTTACCGCTTCGGGAGAGGAAGCTCTCTCTCCGGTTGTAATCCCGCTGGGAGAAGCTACTGTTTGTGTCCTTTGGTCTCAATTCGATGAAGACCGCTACCGGCTTTTCTCCCGCCGTTGGGTGGAGGGATCCTGGGAACCGTCTGTCTTTATTGAGAATGGCAGTGGCGACTCTCTCTATCCAAAGGCATTCCTCTCAAATGGTGTGATTCATGTGGCTTGGGTGGTGACCTATGGATACCAGCTTGGCCGGATGTGGGTCACACGGAGTCTGGATGGGGGGATCTCTTGGGAATCCGCCCAAGTGATCTCTGAAGGGTTTTCAGGTGTGGGCCAGGGAACGATTTCCGCCTCAGGACAAGCAATACACATGGTGTGGTCCGAGGTCCATTCAGGTGCTCAGGAAATTGTTTACTCACGATCTTTGGATGGGGGGGTGTCTTGGTCCAGCCCAAGCACCCTGATGTCCTCAGAAATGAGTTGCAAAGACCCGTGGGTCTGTGTCAATGGTGTCTATGTCTCGGTGATCTGGGAAGACTGGAGGAATGGGGTGCCCGAGGTGTACTTCCGCCGGAGCACAGATTCTGGAGTCACTTGGACCAAGGAGTTTTCTCTGAGTCTGGTGGATAAATACGCCTCTGAAGCCCCCCGGATTGCCGTGTCTGGGACAGTCTTGCAGGCGGTCTGGAGCGAAGACACTTCAGAGGGGGCGGCGGTGGTATATGTTAAAAGCATCAACAATGGGAGCAGCTGGACCAGAAAGCAGCTCATTTCTCCTCAGTCAACCTCCCCGGAACCCACACTAGCGGTCAGTGGAAAGAACGTTCTCGTGACCTTTCAAAGGGAAGTGGATGGCACTGGAGAGATTTTCCTGACCGAAAGCCGGGACACAGGCACAACCTGGTCCACACCAGTGACCGCCACAGCCGTTGATGGCTCCAGGTCCATGTTGCCTTCGCCAGCCTGGAGAACGGACTCAGCCTTCCTTGGGTGGATGAGCCTGCAGGGCACAACACTCCGTGTGTGGCTCGCACGGAATCCCCCCTTGCCTGCGTTGTTGATTGCACGATGGAAAGATTATTGAGAGTCCTGGGAGATCCGGTAGATCAGTTCATGCTCAATCCGTGTGCATCCATCACCGACAGTGATCTCCCGGTCTCCGGTGTGAACAAAGCCAATCTTCTGGTAGAGATGAAATCCCGCTGAATTCTGGGGATTGGTAGTCAATTCAATGGCCTGACTGCCAGCGTAATGACCGGCGGCTACAAGAATGGTCATGAACAAGTTGCCGAGTTTCCTGCCATGGCAACGGTCCGCCACCGAAATTCCAAGCCCGGGAACTGGTTCCTGAATCCCACCCAGGAAGAAGTGACCGATGATCTGTCCCTCATGCCAGGCATGATAGAGTAGAGTCTTCCTTTGCTGGCATTCGGAAAAAACCTGGGTGATTGCGCCATCCAGATCCCCTGAATATGGGTAAGGGGCAAACAGGAAACGGCTGTGATCGCCCAATCCCTCCAACAGGAATTCCTTGAGAGCGGCGGCATCCGCATGAGTGGCATTCCGCACCGTGATCTGTCCAAACCCCCGCCACTCGATCGTCAGGTCCACATCCCATAGATCACTGGCAACTAGATCGATTCTCTCAGCATGGTCACAAATCACCTCATTCTTGTCGAAAAAACCGAGTAAAAGGGTGGCGAACATCTTCCTTGCCTCCTTGCGTCTTTGAACCTTCGAGGCTACTCTATCGATACAGTAATAGAACCTGTACCACATCAGCTTTTCTAAGCTGTTGGAATCGATATCACGGAAAGGCTTGAAGAAACAGATGCAGACCCTCCGGACTGGATTCTCACGATGCAAAATCACTCCGCCCCTGGGCGCCGCCCTGGCGGGTTATTTTGAACCTCACTATGCCACTGAAATTGTGAATGATCTGTATGCCGAAGCCCTGGTTTTTGAGATCGGGGGGGATATGGCCGCCATCGTGGACTGTGATGTCATCGGTCTGAACGATGTGACAGTGGGACGTATTCGCGGGAAAATTGCGTCCTCGACACCCATTCCAAGCGGGAATGTCATGATCTCCGCCACACACACCCACACCGGGCCATACACACAGGACCTGTTTGGCGGCAAGGCCGATGAGGAGTACCTCTGCTTCTTGGAGAACGAGGCGGCCATGGCGGTCCAGGAGGCCGTTCATAGCCTCCAACCTTCCATGCTCAAAGGCGCAGGAGTGAATATCGTGGGCCTCAACTGCAACCGGCGTGTGGTGTTCAAGGATGGATCGGTCCACACACATACCACCGATGCCGATCTGGCGGAAATGGTGGGAAGGGAAGGGCCCGCCGACAATGAACTGGGTTTGTTGGAGATCTGCAATTTGGATGAGGCCCCTACCGGACTGTGGGTCAACTTCGCACTTCATCCCACGAATGTCAGGGGTGACCGGATCTGCACGGACTACCCCGGTTATCTGTCTGACATGGTCCATTCCCAAATGGGAGAAAGCACCGGTGTGGTCTTCTCGAATGGATCTTGTGGCAACATCGATTCCAAGACAGCTCATCTGGAAACAGTTCCCTATGGACCGGAAAGAGCGCAGTGGATTGCCAAGGATTTGGGTCAAGCCGCGCTTAAAGTGGCCAAGAACGCACGGCCGCTGAGCACAGAGCCCCTGGTAGTGGTCCGGGAAATACTCCAGGTACCCCGCAAGAAAGTGTCTCGAGACCTGCTCGAACAGGCCCGGGCGGTACTCGAGGGGCCAGAGTCGAGCGAGCTCTTCTTCACCCGGGGCTCACGCCGTCCCAGTGCGCATAAGGAGAAGGTTTATGCCAATGAGGCGCTGCTCATGGCAAGAATCACGGAGGAGAATCCCTTTGCATGCCTGGAGGTTCAGGCGATCCGTATCGGAGACTTTGTGGCGGTGGGTTTCCCAGTCGAGCTGTTTTGTGAGTATGGGCTGGAGGTGAAACAACGAGCTCGGGAACGGTTCCAACAGGTCTTCCTGGTAGAGCTGGCTAATGGCTGTTTTGGTTATGTTCCCACGCGTAAGTCCTTCGAGGGCGGGGGGTATGAGACCCGCCTGGCGCGTTCCAGCCAGCTGGCTCCCGAGGCTGGCGAGCTGCTCACCGGGGCCGCTCTAAGACTTCTGGAGCAGCTGGGAAGATCTGACTAGTGTCCCCTTTGCTCAGTGGGAGAGGGGGCTGGAGAATGAGGATATAGACTAAATCCCAGAGATGGCTGGCCGAGAGTAGCCACCTCCAGGGATCTATGGTAATCGTATGGTCTCTCAATCTGGTGGGAGTTCTCACTTGGCCGACGAATACCGGGGACCCAAATACATCTGGATCAAGAACACGATTGCAGACCGCATCCGATCTGAGCATCTCGCTCCCGGAGAACAGGTCCCCTCTATCTCGGAGATCATGGAACAGTTCAATGTCAGCAAGGTCACGGCGGTCCGGGCCTTGGCTGAACTCGAGTCGGAGGGTGTGGTCCAACGCAAGCATGGGCGGGGAACCTTTGTCTCTGGCCCTACTCCCAAGAACCGGATGGCACGCTCCCGGCCCAGTGTCTTCATCATCGTCCCCGACATGACCAATCCCTTCTACAGTGAGGTGGTTGGAAACATTGAAAAGCATGTTCGCCATGAGGGCATCGCGGTGGAACTGACCGGCACCAACTACCAGACCGAGGTGGAGCAACGGGTTTTATCGGCCATTCTGACTGAAGAACGTGTGGCGGGGATTGTCCTCATCTCCACTCCTGGTGGCCACCACTCGGGAGAGATTCCCTCCGATGTACCCCTCGTTACAGTAGACCACTGCCCACCCGAGCTGGAGGGCAAGTGTGTCTCCATCACCTGCGACAACTTCGCGGGCGGCCACAGCGCCGCGGTCCATCTGGCCTCCTTGGGGCATGAACGCGTGGGTTACATTAATGTTCCCTATGGATCGGTCCGCCGTTTGGAGGGTTTCCGGAAGGGATTTGAGGAACATGGAGTCAATCTGGGGAGTGAGTGGGTGATGACTCTGGAATCCGCTTGGAACATCGAGGCGGAGGTCTTGAACTTTGTTTCCCGGCTGGACCTGACCGCGTTGGCCAGCGTAAATGACATGATTGCCATGCAGGCCATGCAGTCTCTGCGCTCGCGGGGGTACAAGATTCCGGATGATATCTCTCTGGTGGGTTACGACAATGTCCCCGCGGCGCGCTTTCTGGATGTACCGTTGACCACCATTGAGCAGTACGAAGAACAGATGGGACGTAAAGCGGCGGAGTGCCTGATCGAGGGCATTCGTACGAAGGGACACCGTCTTCGCCCCCGCGAGATTGTCATTGTCCCCAACCTGGTGGTGCGCGCCTCCACCGCCGTATGCAAGTCCTAGGTTCCGCCCCTTCTCCTGTAGGAGAGGGGGTTGGGGGTGAGGTCGTCAAACCATCTTGAGCAGTACCTTTTGAACCGGCTCGCTGGGGGTATCCAGTAGCTGGAAAGCCCGTCTGGCTTCATTGAGCGGAAGTGTGTGGCTCACCAGCGGCTTCAGGTCGTATCTTCCCGCCGCCGCGCAGGCCAACAGGTTCTCCCATACACCAGGGCTGGAGTGGCTGCCGATGATCGTGGCCTCCTTTTCAGACAGGGCGTCCGCATCGATTGCCGAAAGAAGCCCGCCACTGAGTCCCACCACCGCGATGATCCCCAATGGAGCCACCATCTTGAGGGCCATTCCCAGGGTCTCGGCGGTTCCCGCGCTGGCCACCACAATCCGGTCTAGGCCAGAACCCGATGTGGCATCCTCGATTCTTTGGACCGGATCTTCCTTCTTGGGGTTGATCGCCGCTGCAGCCCCAAGCTTCTCCGCCAACATCAGCCGGGCCTCCATCAGGTCGAACAAGAAGACTTTCGCCGCGCCCAGCAGAAGGAAGGTTTCGAGAGCACCCATACCGATGGTTCCGCCCCCGATCACACCCACCGATTTCCCGAATACCTGGCCACACTTGAGCGCCGCGCTCGCACCCACCGCCACCGGCTCGATCACGGCTCCCTCGGCGAGATCCAGATTGGCCGGTAGATGCAACAAAGCCTTCGCTGGGACAGTCTGGAAATCCGCCATGGCCCCATTCGAGGTCTTCAGCCGGTGCTTACAGAGGCTGTAGTTGCCCGCCTTGCACCATTTGCATACCCCACACCCGATCGTGCATTCCGGAATCACCGGGTCTCCCAGAGCAAATCCAGTGACTCCTTCGCCAAGGGCTTCCACAATCCCCGAGTTCTCATGTCCCGGATATTTGGGGAAGGTATTCCGGCCCCACACCGACAGGCCACGGTAGTTCATGAGATCAGTTCCGCAAATGCCGCAGTAGTGGATGCGGATCAACACCTCGCCCGGGCCTGGTGAGGGGATGGGAACCTGCTGGATCTCCAATTCCCGTGGTGCGGTCTGAACGAGTAGTCTCATGGTCACGTAATTTTCCTCCTGGGGCTTGTTGGTTTCCTGGTTCCTGTAATGTTGAATGCCTAGTGGTTCCCCCCCCACCCTCCCCTCCCCCACCAGGGGGGAGGAAGGAAGGGGGCTCCTCATCTTCACGTTTCCTCCCCCCTGGTGGGGGAGGGGAGGGTGGGGGGGAGGCCCGCTTACAGCCGGGGGTAAGGTAACGGTGCTTCATCATACCGGCAGCATTCAATGCCGCCCCCCCCGGTCCTGGCTACATGATTGTCAAAGAACCCTTACACATACCCAAACTGTTTTTCGGTCTCTGAGAGCGCTTCTTCAAAAATGTCCAGCGCCTTCATGGCGACACTTTCAGGCATGCACAGGGGGGGAGCCATGCGTAGGTTCGCTTTGGGTGTGATGGTCAGTACCCCCTTGTTGAGCATCTTCAGGAAGACCGACTTGCCTTCTTCATCGGCCACCTGCTTGGTGGCGCGGTCCTTGACCAGCTCGACAGTAATCAGGAAACCTTTACCACGGACATCACCAATCAATGGATGACTGGCCTTCATGCCCTCGAAGCGCTTGATCAGCTTCTCGCCAACCACGGCCGCATGCTCTATATATCCCTCTTCCTCGAGAACCTGGATGTTGGCCAAAGCGGCTGCGCAGGCCATCGGATTTCCACCGAAACTGCTCGATCCACCGCTGGAATTGGCGAAGGGCTTGCTTTTGATGATCTCATCAGTGGAGATGAGCGCTCCGACTGGATAACCGCTGCCCATGCCCTTACCCATCAGCATGATGTCGGGCTCTACTCCAAAGTGCTCGATGGCCCACCATTTTCCAGTGCGCCCGAAACCCGTCAGGATTTCATCGATGATCAACAGGCAGCCGGTCTTTTCGCACAATGCTTTCAGCTTCTTGAAGAAATCGGCCGGGGGGACCACCGTACCGCCCGCGCCCTGGATCGGCTCCGCGATGATCACGGCTGGTTTCCCGACCGTGACAGTCTTGATGGCTTGCTCGATGAAACTGATATAGCGTTCGGTGCACAGAGGGCCGGTGCATTTCCCGCAGGGTCCCTTGGCGGCCACCTCGCCATGACCCGCCTGGGCGCACACCTCACCACCCACAAGGGGACGATAAGGATTGGGATAAGGGAGACGGTGAAAGCCCGGAGCTAGGGGACCGAAGCCTTTGCTGAAGCCAGTGCCATCCAGACCGAGTGATCCCAGCGTCTTCCCATGAAACCCATTCCAGAAGGAAAAGACTTCCGTGCCACCTGTATAGGACTTGGCCAGGCGGATCGCCGCCTCCACTGTTTCGGTCCCACCCGAGTAGAGCTGCGTCCTTTTTAATGCGCCCGGCGTGATCTCCGCCAGCTTCTTGCACAACTCCCACCGGTTCGGTACCGCGTGGTCATGGACATTCATAAGCCGCGAGGTTTGCTTGTTGATTGCCTCGACCACCTTTGGATGGCAGTGACCGGGATTCGTCATCACCACTCCGGAACTGAAATCGATGTACACATTCCCATCCACATCTCTCAGATAGGAGCCATACCCCTCCTCCAGAACCAAACGGCTGGTGCTGGTCGAGCCCGATAGACCGGGTGATATGTACTCCACTTCTTTTTCCCAGATCTCCAACGACTTAGGGCCAGGGGACTCGGTCAGCATGACCGGTGCTTCGCCTTCCCGGATGGCTCTCAGGTCAATCATTTCTTGGACCGCGTTTGACATTGTCTCTACTCCTTAGGGGATGTGTATGAATGTTTGTTCTGTTTTCGTATGTTGTTCACGCTTCAGCGTGTTTTCGCTGGAACGAGAATACGTTCTCGTTCCCGTAGGGTGTTCGCACTTTGGCGTGCCTATTCAACCTAAAGGTTGAACTCTGATTCCTCGCCCGCATCGACTGGGACTTGTTCCAGGTGATGTGTGCCATACAGCCGGGCTCCCCAGGTTTCATAACGCGAGTATAGACGGAGGTACTCGGCATGATTCTCCGGGGAGAAGCCCTGTGTCCCACCAGGGGCCACCATGGCGTGTACTCCCTGTTCCACATTGGCGAAGACCCCCGCGCCTGTACCCGCGAGGATGGCCGCTCCAAGTGCCCCGACCTCGTGTTCTTTCAACCTTATCTGGGGCTTACCCAGTGCATCTCCGATTATGCCACGCCATAGACTGCTCTTGGCTCCACCACCAGCGATCCGTAACGAATCAATCTGGACTCCCAGGCTTTCAGCGACCTCGAGATTGGCGCGGATTTCCATGGCGACTCCCTCGAGAATCGCGCGGATGAAGTGAGGAGCTTGATGCGATAATGAGAGCCCGATGAAGGCTCCACGGCGGCTGTGATCCCACCAGGGGGCTCCAGCGCCACTGAAATGAGGAAAAATCATGAGTCCATCAGCTCCGATGGGGATGCGCGCGCCGAGTTCATCCATTTCCCGGTAAGGGTGATTGGTGTGGGCACGGAAGAACTGGTCCCGCCACCAACGTAGGAGTGCACCGGTGGTCATGATCGGGGCTTGGAGAGTCCAGGCCTGGGGCAGGACATGGCAAGAGGTGGTCAGCCTCCGGCAGGGGTCCACCAGGGGCTCCAGGGAGGTGACTACCAGCATGGTGGCGGTACCCAGTGAGATCATGAGCGTGTCGGGAGTGATTGCACCCGCTCCCACAGCGGCGCACATCTGGTCGAATCCTCCCAGCATGACCGGTGTTCCCGGACGCAACCCAGTTATCCGGGCGCATTCCCCTGACACCACACCCGCGCGTTGTCCTGATCCTCCCAAATCAGGCATCTGTTCCCGCCGGACCCCTACGGAAGAGAGAACCTGGTTCGACCACTGCTGATCGCGGACATCGAACATCCGGGTCCGGCTAGCGGAGGAGTAATCAGTAGTCATCGCACCTGTCAGACGGTAGATGAGGTAATCGCCGACCAGGAGAAATTTCTGGGTCCGCTGGATAGTCTCTGGCTCATTGAGCGCCAGCCAATGGAGGATGGGACCGGTCCAGGCGGGGCTGAATTGTAGTCCGGTCAACGAGAAGAGCTCTTCCTCTTCCCATTCAGAATCGTGCGAAATCTCTGCAGATCGTTTATCTAGCCACGAAATGGCCGGACGTAGTATCTGGCCCTCCTGACCCAGTGCTACCACTGTACTTCCTTGTGAGGAGATGCTGAGGCCTGCCACCGCTTCAGGTGCGATGCTCCCACGAGTAAGGATTTCCTGCAGGGTCTCCACGAGAGCGGTCCACCAATCCTCGGGATTTTGTTCCACCCAGTCGGGATGGGGGTGGTGGAGAGAGTATTCCCGGTAGGCCTTGGCGATGAGATTGCCAGACAGATCAAAAGCCAAGCTTTTAAGGCCTGTCGTCCCGGCATCTACTCCAATCAGACATTCCCGTACTTGGGCCACCCGCTGACTCCTTCTGCCACTGATTGCGCCCGGCCCGCCTCCCCATCACTTCCCTTTTTACCGGAGAAGGGAGACTAGCGCCTCAGCATTACTGTATCGATAGAGTTGAATGTATCGATTTTTCTGGCTCCTGTCAAGCGCTATCAATCCACGCCAACCCAAACCCTTACGGGAATCTATAGGAGGTGTACCATCTTGTTCTTCCCAAACAAATAGTATCCTCCCGGTCTTGTTGAGATGAACCCTTCGATCCTCTTTTTCAATGCTTCATTCCAAAATGAAATGTATGGAAACAACACATTCTTGGAAGTGTCAGTTTCTAGATTTCCGGAAAATCTGCTTGCGTGCCACGCAACTCATAATTATCATACTTATAAGACTCATTCATGGCTTCTCCGGCCGCCCATCAAGTAGGAGCTTCCGGAGGGACGGGAGATAGTTCCATTGCCCTCATGCGGAATGCGTGGATAGTCCTTTTTTCTTCGTTGGCTTGCTTTGCGGGAGGGGTGCTAGGCCATTTTCTTGAGTTCGATAATTCGTTGCCTCCCTCCTTCTGGCCCCCAAGTGGCATTCTCTTCGCGGTCCTGCTTTTAACTGAGTCTCGATTGTGGAGTTTTCTCGCGCTGGGCGCTCTCTTAGCAAACATTGGATATGATCTTTCCACGGGCTTTAATCTTCTGGACGGCATAGCCTTTGTAGTGCCAAGGATCCTGATGGACTTGGTGGGGGCGGGTCTCATCCGCGGATTCATCAGCCCTTATCCGGATTTGAATAAACTCAAGGAAGTCCTGGCGTTAATCGCTTTCGCGTTGGGATCATCCATTCTGGTAGCTACGGTCCCCCCTTTCCTTCTCAGAGCCCATGATACTGCATTTCCTTGGGAAGCCTGGAAGGTTTCCTGGTCCTTTGAGGCTCTAGGGATCACTCTGTATGCTTCTCTCTTGCTGTCTTGGGCTAATTGGCGGCCTCTTCAATACCGTAGGGTTGAATTTGGAAAGATTGTGGAGGGAGTGATTGTTACGGGTTTGTTGGCCTTTCTGACCGTGGGTGGGACTATGTGGTATCCAGTCAGCATGGAACATCACAAATTCCTCACCATCCCCTTGGTCGTTTGGGCTGGATTGCGCTTTGGCCCCCGGGGTGTAAGCGCCCTGGTCTTTCCCATGTGCCACATTGTGCTGTGGATGATCTATCAACGGAGAGACCTGATCGGGGCAGGAAATGTGTCTTTTTCCGATTATATGGTCATGATCAATGGTTTCATGACCACCGCGGCTGCGATTGCGTTAATTCCAGCGGCCATGCTGGCCGAAAGGGAACACTTTGTCACGCGGCTGAATAAGATTAACCGGCTTAATACTATTATCGGTCAGATCAACCAGATGGTGGTGAGAACTCAAGATGCCCGCACCCTCCTCCAAGAGGCCTGCCGGATCATGATCGAATTCGGTCATTTCCGGATGGCCTGGGTGGGCAAGGTGGATAAAGGCACGGGTGATATTCACCCCGAATTTCATGCGGGTTTCGAGGAGGGGTATCTCTCGATTCATACCTGGCGTATCGATGAGTCTCCATGGGGATTAGGATTGGTGGGGGTAGCCTACCGGAGAGGGACTTGCGCGGTGATCGAAGACTCCGCGAAGGATCCCTCCGTCAAACCCTGGAGGGAGGCCGCTCTCAAGCGTGGCTACCGTTCTGGCGGAGCCTTTACCATCACGCTCAAGGACCAGACTGAGGGTGTCCTGGTGGTTTATTCCACTGAACCGGGTTTCTTCGATGAGGAGGTGGTCTCTCTCCTGCGCGAGATCGCTTCGGATATCACCCTAGCCCTGGATGGAATCCGTGAAACCGAAAAACGCCGGGATGTGGAGGAGGCCCTCCGCCAAGCCAACGAACGTCTGACGGGGATCATTCAAGCTTCTCCCGCGGGTATTGTGGTTCTTGATGGTGCGGGCATTGTTCAGGGCTGGAATCCAACCGCCGAGCAGATGTACGGGTATACCCAGGAAGAGGTGGTGGGCCATTTCCTCCCCACGGTTCCGGGCGAAAAGGAAACGGAGCTCCGCCAGAATATCGCCACTGTCATGGCAGGTAATTCCATTTCTTTCCTGGAGGCGCAACGGCAACACAAAGATGGTCACTTGGTGGATGTCAGTATCACCACCGCCCCCCTCAAAGACAAAACGGGAACCATCATCGGCCTGGTGGCGCTCTATACAGATCTGACCGAACGGAAGAAGTTTGACGAAGCCTTGCGCCAAACACATGAACGTTTGACTGGTATCATTCAAGCCTCGCCGACGGCTATAGTCGATCTAGACCGGGATGGCGTGGTCCTTGGTTGGAACCCAGCTGCGGAGTTGATATTTGGATACACGAAGGAAGAGGTGATTGGCCAATTCTTGCCCACCGGTAAGGGAGAAAAAGAATTCGAAGTCCGTCAGAATATCGCCACTGTCATGGCAGGTAATTCCATTTCTTTCCTGGAGGCCCAACGGCAACATAAAGACGGTCACTTGGTGGATGTCAGCCTTTCCACCGCCCCCATACGAGATAAAGCGGGGACCATCATCGGCCTGGTGGCGCTCTATACCGACCTGTCCGAACGGAAGAAGTTTGACGAGGCCCTGCGCCAAGCTCACCAGCGTCTCTCCGGCATCATTCACGCTTCTCCCGCTGGTATTGTGGTCCTCGACCGTGCGGGTGTGGTTCAAAGCTGGAATCCCACCGCTGAGAAGATCTTTGGGTACACCGAAGAGGAGGTGGTGGGCCATACCCTTCCCTATGCTCAGGAGGGGGTGGAGGATGAGATCAAAAAGAGTATTGCCGATATCATTGAAGGCCTGCCACTCCGTAATAGTGAAAGGCAACGTAAACACAAAGATGGCCATTTAATCGATGTGTCCATCTCTTCCGCTCCGCTTCGTGATAAGACGGGTACGATGGTCGGGCTCGTGACGATGTATGAGGACATCACCGAGAAGAAACGATTCGAGGAAGTCCTGCGTCAAAGCGAGGAACAATTCCGGATCTTAATCCAACACCTTCCCGTTGGGATCGCGGTCATGGCGCCCGACCACAAGATGATCTTCGCTAATCCCGCTTTCACCGAGATTACTGGTTACACGCTGGAGGACATCCCCACTAAGGAGGTCTATTTCAACCTCGCCTATCCCGACCCCGAATACCAGAAGAAGATTTATGAGTATTGGTCCCATGACCTTTTCCAGGACACCGCGTTTGGAACTTATTCCCATAGGATCTTCAAGATCCACTGCAAAGATGGGACCGATAAGGATTGTCTGGTGCGGACTGTTATTCTTAGTGGTGGGCAGCACCTCTACACCTATTATGACATCACCGAACGGCGCCGCGCGGAGGAGGCTCTCCAGGAGTCCGAGAAACGGCTCCGTGAGATCCTTGAAACCGTGGACATGTATGCGGTGTTCCTGGATGACAAAGGCCTGATCACCTTCGTGAATGATTGTTTGTTGCATCAAACCGGGTGGACTCACGAAGAGGTGATCGGACGCAACTGGTTCGAAGTATTCTACCGCCCAACGGATGCCGGGAAGGCCGGTAAGGAATATCTTGATAATCTATCCACCGGAACTCTTTCCCCCCATGGTGAAAGGTCCATTCTGACCCGGGATGGTGGTGAACGGAAAGTCACCTGGAATAATACCTTTCTCAGGACCTTTGCTGGAAAGGTGAATGGGATGGCGTGTCTGGGGCTCGATATTACCGAGCACCGGCGCTTGGAGGAGCAATACCGTCAATCTCAGAGGATGGAGGCCATCGGGCAACTGGCGGGTGGTATAGCCCACGATTTTAATAACCTCTTGCAGGCCATGCAGGGATATACCGATCTCGCACTGGCCGATATCCCGCCGGAAAGCGAAACCCATCAAAACCTCACCGAGTCACAGAGGGCCATCGATCGGGCGGCTGGCCTGGTACAACAACTCCTGGCCTTCAGCCGCCGGCAGACTCTTCAATTCCGTGTGATCGACCTGGATGAGGTGATCTCCAACCTCAGTAAGATGCTCGGGCGTGTCATTGGAGAACACATTCAACTTGAGATTGTCGCTGGTTGCGGGGGACATAAGGTCCATGCCGATCCCGGACAGATGGAGCAGATTCTGCTCAATATCTGCCTGAATGCCCGGGACGCGATGCCCGAGGGTGGCAAGATGCGGATTGAAACCAGCTGCATCTCTTTCGACCGTGGCTATGTGGAGATCAATTCGTGGGCCAAAGAGGGCGATTACATCCAGCTTATTGTCTCGGACACAGGCTGTGGAATGCCACCTGAAGTACTCAGCAAGATCTTTGAACCCTTTTTCACTACGAAGGCGGTCGGGCAGGGGACTGGACTAGGATTGGCCACTGTGTATGGAATTATCCGTCAACACGATGGCATGATCCATGTCTATAGCGAGGTGGATCATGGTACCACCTTCCGGGTTTATTTGCCGATCTCAACAACCGGGCCGGCTAAACCCCAGGAGCAATCCGAACAAACCCGCCCACGGGGTGGAACCGAGACCATTCTGGTCGCTGAGGACGAGGACCTGCTACGGGAATTAGCGCAACGGATTCTTCGTAACGCTGGATATACTGTTCTGGCCGCCGCCAATGGAGAAGAAGCCCTGACCCTTTTCCGGGAGAACTCCAACCGGGTGGATCTCCTCCTCCTGGACATGGTCATGCCCAAGCTGAGTGGCCGCCAAGTCTATGAGACAGTCAGCAAAGAGAATCCCACCACCAGATTCATCTTCAGTACCGGCTACAGCTTCAGCACCCTCGACCGGGGCCAACTTCCCAAGGAGGGCATCCCCTTCATTCAGAAACCTTACAGCCCCTCGAATCTGCTCAAACTTGTCCGGGAAGTACTGGGGGGATAATAACGCTTGCCTGGAGTGTCCCCTGTCGCTGGCGCGGGAATCCTTTCTCGCGCCAATGCTGAACATGGAGTTATTCAACAGGCTACTAGTCTTTCCATAGGTTCTTACGCCCCCAGCACGCGGGGAATCACCAGCTTGCGGATCCAGTTGATGAATTCGCAATGCCGGACTTCGTCACGGAGCACGTCGTCATCGATTCCCAAACCCCAGCGCAGGTCCTTGCGGTCTGGTTCCTGGAAAAGCGCCATCAACTGGTCCACATACACCTGCATGGCATCGCGGTCCTTGAAGAAACCGCGTTTAATGAGCCGGTCGGCGCGGCAATAGGTCAACCGTGCGATCTCCTTGAGGTTGTACTCGGGGTGATACTGAGTGGCCCAGAAGGCCCCATTGCGGTAACGGACAGCCACTGACTGCACGCGTGTGTAACTGTTCCCCGACAGAATCAATGCGCCGGCCGGGATGTGGGTCACCTCATCATCATGGGAAATGTATCCATCGAAGACCGAGGGCTTGCCCTCGTACATCGGGTGGGAACGCCCCTCGGGGGTGAGTTGAATCTTACGGGCCAGGCCCATCTCGCGCCCCTTGGGATGGGGTGAGACGACTCCCCCCGCCGCGTAAACCGCCATCTGTGTCGCCCAGCAACTCCCGAACTGCGGTACTCCCACCTCGTAGGTGTCTTGCGCGATCTTTATCTGCCGGGCGACCCGCGCATCTTCCTTGTCGTAGATTGTCAGATTGCAGCCGGTCCAGACCACACCCTGGTACTTGTCGATCTCTGTCTTGGGGAGTGTGTATTTGTCATCATCGGCGGGGAAGGTCATGTCGACCTTGCAGCCTGGTGCGTAACGTTCCAAGAGCCCTTTGAACAGGTCGCTCGCGGTCGAGCACCCGGCCTCCTGCAGCTCATCACGGCTGACCTTGGCATATCCATCCACAATCAGAAACTTCAGATTCAAACTCATTCGTCCTTCCTCCATTTTGTGTTGTCCGGAGTTCACGCTTTAGCAGGTCCGCGTAAGTTGTTCACGCTTTAGCGTGTAAGGCTCGTTCACAATTGAAGCTTGAGATTGCCCCGCACGCTAAAGCGTGAACAACATACAATACAACCTAAAAGTTGTACTCCAAACCATCAAGCATCTAATCCATGAATAATTCCTGGCAGATCGTGGTATCGCTCACAGATCGCATCCGCCGTGGTAATCGCTTTGTCACGGTCTCGAGCCGCGGTAAAGAGCACCGCCCGGGCGCCGAGTTTGTGAGGACCCTTCACATCGTTGTGGTTGCGGTCTCCGATGTGCACAATGCTCTCGACCGGCACTCCCAGTTGCTCCGCCGCGGTAGTGAAAACACGCGGATCGGGTTTCGAGAAACCCATCTCATCCGAGAAAATGAACACATCAAAGAACTCCAGCAGCCCCGCACCGCGCAATAACTCCCGTAGGGCGCGTCCTGGCGAGTAAATGGCATCGGAAATGATGGCGAGTTTATAGTGTTGCTTGAGCTCCGCCAGCGCCTCTTTCCCACCGGGGATGGGATCGGGTTGGATCACCACCTCCATGTCCTCCAGGTATCTGACCAACTCAGTGAGTTCATTCTCTGGCAGGCTGACCTCGAGGCCTTTCAATAACACGGATAACCGGTCACTGACCGCCCAGGTGACATGCTGGTCATGCCAAACCTTGTTGAAGGCCGCCGTGGCCACCTTGTGTGCGAGCAGAACCCTCTCGTAGGAGATGTCCTGGTGACGGCGGAGAGCCTCATACACACAGTAGGGGCGTTCCTCGGACTTGGGACGCAGCCCTTGCGCGGCGCGTTTGGGTTCATCGGAATCATCGACGAACAGGGTATCCCATAGATCAAAAGTGATGGCCTTCACGGGGCGGGACAAGATTGGACTCCTTGGTGATGACATTGAGCGCAAAGCTTCACACCTGCAGGGAAACTCTGCCTGAACACAAAGACAGTATGATACCCGGTATTGCCGGGCTTGAGGAGAACGGGTGGATTTCCGTTGGTTTGAACTTCACGTTTGAGCGTGTTCCCGTATGTTGTTCACGCTTCAGCGTGCCCGGTACGCCCCGTATATTGTTCATGCTTGAACGTGCGGGGGCTCCCGCATGATCTAATGGTGAATGAGTCCCCCATGCTGAAGCATGAACAACATACAAATGACGCGGTTCTTTGCCTTTAAGCCTTCTTCATCAATGCGTCGCGGATTTCAGTGAGGAGCTCCACCTCGCGCGAGGGTGGTGGTGTGACAACTTCCTCCGTCTTCGTCTTCATGATCCACCCCAGGAACTTCACGATGAAGATGAATAGCGCCAAAGCGACGATTAGAAAGTTCACCACCTCTCCGATGAAGAGACCATAGGGGATTTCCTTCGCACCGATAATCCATTTCCAGCCCAGATAACCTTGTTCTCCAGGAAGGATGACACCCACTAGCGGCATGAGAACATTCTTGACCAGTGAATCCACGATCTTACCGAAGGACGCGCCGATGATTACACCGATTGCCAGATCGATCACATTTCCCTTGAGGGCGAAGGCCTTGAACTCATTGAGCAATGATAACGCCTGTTTGGTTGGTTCCATCTTCGATTCCTCCCACGAGCATATTTTCTGCTGTGAATATGTTGCCCGCTTGGGATGACCTGGTCCATAACTCTTTTTTCAACTCAGGGTATCTGTTCCGCGCTCACACACAGCGTGGCAATTCGCCATTCTCCGTTTTGTTGGATAAGTGTGGCGGTGAAGGCATAGGGCGCCATACCAAAGGCTAAGCCACCGATCCGCCAACTCCCGGTTACAGTGGCCGTGGTTCCACTGGTCACAATCTTGGAGAAGTCCATGCTGGAGACCGGAGCAGGGCCGAATACCACTACCGTGTTCATCATGGCCAGAAGATGGATGGGGTTATCAAACACGAAATAGCCATCGTTCATGGTGGCGGCCATCAAGCAGCAGGGGCCGGTAGCGAGTGTGTCCGGAAGGTTATCGAGGGAGGCCTTGGCCACAGCGGTTTCCCACTCCTTCAATACACCTTTGATCTGAGTGGCTGTAGCCTCCGCAGTTCCGTTATCAGACAGGATCGACAGGGAAGTGAAGCGCCAATTTCCCTCGGAGCCATCCGGCACCGCCACAAAGGCAGCACTCCAATTGTGGGTTTGATGGGTAAGTGAGAAAGAACCCATTGTAAACCGGCCCGCGGGTGTGATCACACTTTCCCCCAGGGTGGTTCCCGGTGGGAGATGGAACTTGGCGGCGAGGGCGGGTTGGGTACGCAGTCCGGCGCGTTTGGCGATGATGGTTTCAGTCGCACCTCCCATCACCATGAACGATCCCTGTGAACTGAATAGACTCCATAGGTCTGATTTCCCGGAAGTCAAGGTTTCCACTGCTTGGCCTAGGAGCATTTCCACCGTGGGTTGCTCTCCCACTAGCGGGGAGAGAGAATTTCCCCCTCGCTCTTTGGGAGAGGGGGGAAGGGGGGTGAGGTCTGGTTGTAACGATGTTAGTAATCCCTCTCGTACCTCTGGCCCGGCCACCAGGAAGATCAGGGACCGTCCCACTTGTAAGGGTGGTTCGATGGGGTTAGCCCAACGGTCAAAGCATTCGATCCCCGCTGGCAATGTATGTGGCAGGTTCTCTGGGTCCGCACCATCTGCATACAGTACCAACACCGTGCTGTTGGCCTTCACGCCAGGGGTGGCCTGTGGATGGTTGAACACCTGCGCGCTGAGGTCTGGCGTGGGGGTGAGGCGGTTTTCATAACTCGCGCCATCAATGAAATGCGCCAGGGCAGCCAGGCCCGCTTGCATCGGACGCATCAGATATCCCGGTTCGGACATCATATGTGTTAACCAGCCATGGTAGGTGTCATTGTGCAGTGAGTATGCGATGAAACGCCGGTTTCCCGCCGTGATCATGCTCAAGAAAAAACGCGCATAGCGGTCCGTCCCCTCGGACCAGTTCCCCATGATGACCGGGTCCGCGAAGGAGAAGAAAGACCCCTGGAACACGGTTACATCTGGTCCGCCCTCGGTGGAGAGAATGGGCTTCGGTTTGCCATAGGGTTCCTGTGCCTGGCGTAGGCGTTCCGTGGCGCGTGAGATACCATCTCCGGGACGCCCCTGTAAGGTGGGATCGTAACGGTGCCAGGAGAGCCGGTCGTAATAGGGATAGGCTCCATATGCCAGGACTGCTTTGTCCCACATTTCCGGATAGGTGTCGATTCCGATGATGACCGATTCCGGGTTGGCCGCCTTGGCTTCCTCGTAGGCGGCTTTCAACAGCTGGGAGTAGATCTCCGGAGTCCCTCCTTGGAAGAAGCGTTGCATGTCCCAGGGTTCATTCCAGACTTCCCACTCATCGATCGCGCCCGTGTAGTGGCTGACCACTTGGCGGACATAATTGCGCCAGTGCTGGATGTCCTTGGGGGCATGCCAGATGCTGAAGTAGCCGCTGTTGGGATCAGCGCCGGTTTCCCAGGTGGGCGCGGAATCGAGTAGACCGACAATGCTCAGGCCATGGCTCCGGAGTAGCGCCACCTCCTCATCATGCCAGAGCCACTGGCCCGGTTCTGGTTCGATGTGTCCCCACTTGGTGATGCCAGAGGCATCGTGCATCCGGCACCACTTATACCCTAACTTTGCCACCACCGCGGCATCCGGCTCGCGTGGACTGACATGAACACCGAAATAGGATTCAGGCATCGGTCCTGGGATGGGTTCCGGAACACGTGCCAGGAGGGTCTCTGTCATCGGTGAAAGTGGTTGGTCATCCGCGTCTACTACTGTTGCCTCGATACGGACCATCCCATAGGGTTGAGCGGCCTCGCCATTAACCTCGAAGGAGCCGCTCCAGATCCTGGTGCTATCCAATGGGATCGAGGGCAGATCCATGGCCATGCCCAGTGTGTTAACTGCGTGGAGTTTGAGCCATGTCCCGGCGGTGGCCGAGCTCACCACACGCGCCTTGACCCTGAGTGGCGCATTGCCAGTCACCACTCCCCAGGCTACCTCTGGTTCGAGAACCACTCCCGCCGGGTGAATTGCCGGACACCATTTCTCATCCCTGCTTGTGTTGGCCTCTCCCAGCCAGAGGCCATCCAGCCAGACTGTGGTATCCGCCGCGTTCACCTCAAGCTTGAGATAGTAACGTCCCTTAAACGCCTTGGGCAAAGTGCTCTGTGCTTGATATAGATGCCACTCGGACGTGGCCGTGAAGGTTTCTTTGAGAGACACATTGCCCTCGTTATCATTGTCACGGATCTCAACGGCCACCTTGGCTCCTGAGGGTTCAGAGCGTAGCCACAGGGCTAAGGTATGAGGCTCACCTGTTCGCATCGCCCGCGCGGGGGAGAGCAGCTTCAATTCGCCTTGGTCTGCAAACTCAATTCGTGCGGCTCCGGCTCCCAGTGGGCCAGGGGTGGTCTCAGCGGTCCAGGAATACCCATTCCCATCTACTTTCCACCCGCCTGGCGCCCCCGCGCCCATCCGTTCGAGGGAAAGCAATGAGGATTGGGCCTGAGCGGAGATGCAAAGAAGTGTCAGAACAATCGTGGAAATCCATGTTCGAGGTAGCATGGTGGTGACTCTCCTCCGAATGCAGAGCGAATGTGGATAGGGTCTGGTTAGGATCTCCCCCCCCACTCTCCCCTGTAAGGGGGGCGGGAGTTGTATGTTGTTCACGCTTTAGCGTGTTTTTGCACCCTCCCCCCTTGCGGG
>CAYRBI010000077.1:0-26794 GCA_964422415.1 uncultured bacterium
TGTGTTTCCCTTCACACGAATTCAATCAATGTCTCTTCCGGATCACACAGCATCCGGAAGGATGGGTAGCATCCAATCCCACGGCTCACATACAGCAGGCTGTGGTTCATCTTGAACACCCCTGATGCATACCGCCGTCCATAGTCCGAGGGGACCACCACCGGCCCGAAGAAGGGGAAGCAGATCTGGCCGCCATGGGTGTGCCCGGCGAGGACCAGGTCAGGGTGGTGTGTGGCCAGGCGGGGAAACTCATCGGGGGTGTGAGAGAGCACAATCTTCAAGATACCCGGATCCTCGGGGATGAAGTCGAGGGGGATCCGGGAACGGTTCCAACGGCTCTCGATACCGGAGAGCAAGAATAACGCTCCATTCCGGTGTACTTCGACAGTACGGTCATCGAGCACCTCGAGGCCGGCCTGGCGGAGCCCCGCATGGGTCTCCTCAATTCCCGCCCAGTAGTCATGGTTTCCACAGGTGGCATAAACGCCCAGGGGGGCATGGAGAGTCGTGAGCAGATTAAAGCACTCTTCCATATATTTCGAGAAGTTTACGAAGTCTCCGGTCACTACCAGGATCTCTGGCTCGAGCTCCATGAGTGTGTCCACCGCGTAACGGATATAATCTGGGTGACAGTACTTCCCGAAATGAAAGTCGGTGAGATGTCCCAACCGGAGCCCTTTCAGGTTCTCATCAAGTCCCGGCACTGTCAGCGTGATCTGGGTCCGGTTGAGGTGGTAGATGCCATTCAGGCAAGGGAACCAGATTCTGGGATGGCCGGGACCGGGCTGGAAGGGAAGGATCTCCCGTTTGATCTGTACCTCTTTCAACTCGGGAGGTTTCCGCAGATGGCGTGCGATATCCACTACGGTATAAAGCGCGAAGGTCAGCCAGCAGCTGACGAGGAAGATGAACCGTATCCAGCCCACACTGGGGCTTCCATGGAGGATCGCCACCAGCCAGGGTAGGTCCGATACCTGGGGCAGGAGTTGAACTCCTGCTCCTGCTGGTAAGATCTGTTCGCCCCAAGACCATCCCAGCCAAAGTGTGTAAACTGGAAAGAACACACTGAGGCAATAACAAGCAGTCTCCAAGATGGCCTTGAGCGTACAGCCGGGAAACCTTGAGAAGCCCCGGTTGATGATAGTCAAGGGTAAGAGGCAACCACCTACACTGGCGGCCAGTAAAGCGAAAGCAAGTATCATGATCGGTCGAGAAGACAAACACCCTTTCCTATTCCATCAGGGACCGCTATCCTAGATAATACACCTGCAGGTTGGGGAGAGGCCTGCCTCTTTTCGTTGAGCTCACGCCTATGGGAGCCTGAAGAACCAACTGCCATTAACAGAGCACTGGTTGCGTATTCATTAAGGAGATCCAGTTAGTGTCCATTCTTGACGTAATTTTAACTCGCATCTTTGGAAGTAAGCGTGACCGTGAGGTCAAGCGTCTGACCCCTTTGGTTGACCAGATCAATGCGCTTGAGCCAGAGATGAAAGTAAAAACCGATATGCAGCTGCGTGAACAGACCGATCGTTTCCGGGAACGCCTGGCTAATGGCGAGAGCCTCGATTCGCTTCTGCCAGAGGCCTTCGCCACGGTCCGCGAGGCGGCCATACGGGTAATCGGCATGAGGCACTTCGATGTCCAGCTCATGGGCGGGATTGTCCTCTATGAAGGCAAGATCGCGGAAATGTCCACCGGTGAAGGGAAGACCTTGGTGGCCACTTTACCCTCCTATCTTATCGGTTTGGAGGGGCGTGGCGTTCATATTGTTACGGTCAACGATTACCTGGCCAAACGCGATATGGATTGGATGGGGCCGATCCATCAGTTTCTGGGGCTGACAGTTGGAGCTATCCAGCACGACCAGGATCCCAAGTTGAAGATGGAAGCCTATCAGGCCGACATCACCTACGGTACCAACAACGAGTTCGGTTTCGATTACCTGCGCAGCAATCTGGCCGTGGCCCCGGAGGACCGTCCTCAGCGCGAGCTCCATTATGCCATCGTGGATGAGGTCGACTCGATCCTCATTGATGAAGCCAGAACCCCTCTCATCATTTCCGGTCCCGCCGAGCTCTCACCAGACACCTACTACCGGGTGGATCGCATCATCCCCAGTCTTCACAAAGGGACTGACTTCACCGTGGATGAAAAAGAGCGGCATGTCATGCTCACCGAGGATGGCATGGAACGGGCGCAGAAGCTCCTCGGTCTGGAGAACATGTTCGCCGAGGAGAACCTGGAGATTGTTCACCATCTCGATCAAGCCTTGCGCGCGCATCATCTCTACCAGAAAGATGTTCACTATGTGGTTCAGGATGGCCAGGTCATCATCGTGGATGAGTTCACGGGGCGTCTGATGACCGGCCGGCGTTGGAGCGATGGTCTACACCAAGCGGTCGAGGCCAAGGAAAACGTTAAGATCGAACGCGAGAACCAGACCCTGGCCACCATCACGCTGCAGAATTATTTCCGCATGTATGACCGTCTGGCTGGCATGACCGGTACCGCCGATACCGAGGCCGGTGAGTTCCTCGAGATTTACAAATTGGATGTGAGTGTCATTCCCACCAACAAGCCCAACATCCGTATCGATCTTGCGGACCAGGTCTACCGTACAGAATCCGAGAAGTTCGAGGCCATCGTGGCCGAGATCATTGAGTGTAACAAACGCAAGCAGCCGGCACTGGTGGGGACGGTCTCGATCGAGAAGTCCGAGGTGCTCAGCGACCTTCTCCGCAACCGTCCCTATTGGCGTAAGCGGGTCCAGGAATGGGCAAACAAGGTTAAAGATGCGCTCCCCAAGAGCAGTGTCAGCGCGCCCCTGGCCGATGAGATCTCGGCCCTCCTCTCACGGAAGATATCCCCTAAGCCAGAGGAAGTCGACGTGGTCGCGGATAAGGTAGAAGGGAAGGGCACTGAGCAATTGGCCTACTACATCAGCCGGTGGGCCGAAACCTTGGAGATCGAGGAAGAAATCATCAAGGGAGTGAAATTCAACGTCCTCAATGCGAAGTTCCACCAGCAGGAGGCGGAGATTGTGGCTCAGGCGGGAAGTCCCGGCTCGGTCACCATCGCCACCAACATGGCGGGACGTGGTACTGACATCGTTCTGGGTGGCAACGCCGAAAAGCTGATCGAGCAAGCCAACTTCAAGATGCCGGAGGACACTCCGGAGGAAGAGAAGGCCAAAACTGCCGCTAAGATCCACGAGGAGTGCACCAAGGGAAGGGATACGGTGCTTGCAGCGGGTGGATTGATGATTATTGGCACTGAACGCCATGAAAGCCGCCGTATCGATAACCAGCTGCGCGGCCGTTGTGGCCGTCAGGGCGACCCCGGTAAGTCGCGCTTCTTCTTGTCCCTCGAGGATGACCTGATGCGCCTTTTCGGCGGCGAGCGGATCAAGAACTTAGCTCAACGATTCGGTATGGAGGATGGCGAGGTCATCGAGGCCAAGCTGGTCACTCGCTCGATCCGCAAGGCTCAGAAGAAGGTCGAGGACCGCAACTTCGAGATCCGCAAGTATGTGATCAAATACGATGATGTGATGAACAAACAACGTGAGGTCATCTACCGTCTACGGAATGATCTCCTGGAGGGTGAGAATCCCGAGGAGGCTTTCTTGAGCATGGCGTGGAATGTCTTTGAGGACACCACGGCGATGTATTTACTCCCGAAGGTCTCTCCCGAGGATTGGGACCTCGAGGGGATGGAGGCCAGTCTTTACAACTGCTTCAACTACAAGACTAAGGTCGAGATTCCGGAAGAGGGGGATATCGATCGGGCTATCGAGGATATGCAGCGCGGCCTGTGGGAACAGGTACAGAACTGGTACAAGGAGCGCAAGCAGCTGTGTCCCTCGGAGGATTACTGGCTGCAGCTGATGCGTTACATCATGCTCAAGAATGTCGACAGCAAGTGGATGGATCACCTGCTGACGATGGACCACCTTAAGGATAGCATTGGCTTGCGTGGTTATGGCGGGAAGGATCCGCTCCAGGAGTTTCAACGGGATGGGTTTGACCTCTTCGAGCAGATGTACAACAGCCTCGAACACGAAGTGGTGGGACGCATGTTCCGGGTGGAAGTTGTTCAAGACACCAAAGTACCCACCATGAAGAAGCGGAGGATGGAGATCAAACCCCAGAGCTCGGCCCCGCCTCCCTCTGGTAATCTAAACCGCCGTCAACGCCGTGCCCAGGACCACAAGAAGGGCAAGAAGCCGTTGTACGTGAGGAACCAGTAAGAAAGAGCAAGCACTATGACATCTCAGACCAAGTCGCTTGAGGAGTTGGCTGCTCAGTTGGATCCCCAGAATCTACAGGAGTTGCGTGATTTCGCTGAGTTTCTTGTTGTACGGCGGAATGCGCGTGGCTCAAAGCCGGTTGGTCAGAGTTGGGCTGGAGCTCTGAGCCATCTGAAAGATCAATACACATCCCTCGAGCTCCAGAAGAAAGCGCTTGAATGGCGTGGAGACTGATGCATGTATTTGATTGATACCAACATTTGGCTGGAGCATCTCCTCGATCAAGAAAGATCAAAGGAAGTTGGGTCTTTTCTCGCGCAGACGCAGGCCAAGGACATCTGGCTCACGGATTTTACTTTCCACTCGATTGCGATCATATTGACGAGGTATGGACTCTTTTCTTCTTTGGCGGACTTCACCAGGGATGTGGTCCTTGATGGTGGGGTTATCTTGGTTCGGCTTGTACCAGAAAATATGGAGCGTGTTATTGCACGGATGCAAGAGTCTGGTTTGGACTTTGATGATGCCTACCAGTATGTGGCGGCTGAGACTCATGGTCTCAACCTAGTAAGTTTTGACAAACATTTCGATGCAACTCCCAACGGCCGGCTTCGATTGGAGGATCTTCTTGGGAGGCAGCATTCATCCAATTCGTGAAGGATGTTCATTTCTATTTCGAGTTGAATCTTCGAGCGGGGATTCCTTGAAGGAATGCCGTCCGAGTGTGAAGAGATGAAGGAGCAAGATCAGGTGGAAAAACAAGAACTCAAACAAGCTCTCAAGGAAGCCTTAAATGAAATCCTTGCCTTCGAACCGGTGGAGCTGGGACGGAAGTGGGAGGGGGGCGAGATGGTTCTCCAGCCCGCCAACCCCGGCCTAAAGCCCTACCGGCTCCCGATTGAGGCCTTCTTTCACAAGATTGTCATGATCCGGGACCGCTTACGGGTTCTCGAAGCCAAGATCAACGCTCATGCGGGACTCAGCGATGCCGAGAAGGTGGAGTTCCAACAATACATTACCCGGACCTATGGGTCTTTGACGAGTTTCAACATTCTCTTCGAGGACCGGGAAGATGGCTTCAAGGGAGCGGGTGGGCAATAGTTTTATACACGATGAGGTGAGAGGGCTCTCTTTTTTTTCTCTCAAATTCGGGCGATGGTCTTGTTCGGATAAACTGTTTGATTATAATCCCCTCTCACTCGGAAACCCACTGACATGACAGACACACTGGTCAGCCAAGTCAAATTTGATTCTCAAGGCCTCGTTCCCGCGATCGTGCAGGACTACGACACGGGTGATGTGCTCATGATGGCGTACATGAACGACGAAGCTTTACGGCTGACGGTGGAGACTGGGAAATCTCACTTCTATTCACGGTCGCGCAAGAAGATGTGGCTCAAGGGTGAGTCCAGCGGGCATGTCCAACATGTCAAAGGCGTGTATGTTGATTGTGACGGCGACACCATCCTGGTGAAAGCGACCCAGAAGGTCGCGGCCTGTCACACGGGTTATAAGTCGTGCTTTTTCAAACGATGGCGTCCTGAAACCCAGGAATGGGTCGAGGAGGGGGTCAAGGTATTTGATCCTGGCCAGGTTTACTCGAAGTAACACCCTCCCCTTACCCTCGCGGTACCCCCCAAATTCCATCGATTGCACGAAAGGACCCGAATCTCATGATTCAGCCTAATTACGATCAATTTCTCGAGAAAACCCAACAAGGTAACTTGATTCCAGTCACCAAGGAAATCTTCGCCGATTTCGACACGCCTCTCTCCGCATACTGTAAGGTAAAACGTGGGGGACGCGCCTTCCTCCTGGAGAGCGTTGAAGGCGGTGAGATATTGGGACGCTTCTCCTTTATTGGTACCGAGCCCAAGATGGTAGTGGTGACATACGGACGCGAAGTCACGCTGATCGAGAATGGCAACAGACAGAAGCGGACTCTCGGACAAGGAGAGGATCCCCTCACTGTTCTGGAGGAGATTCTCAAGAATTATAAACCTGTCCCCGATCCAGATCTTCCGCCCTTCATCGGTGGTTTTGTCGGTTATCTTGGCTATGACAATGTCACCTTCTTCGAGAACATCAAGATCGAGAACCCAGATGATATGGGAGTCCCTGATAGTGTGTATGTCCTGGCGGACTCACTCATCGTCTTCGACCGGGTGAAACACACCATCCTGATCGTGGCGAATGCTCTTGTAGATGGAGATCCTCAATGGGCTTATGAGAGTGCGGTGGCGCGTATCGCGGAGATTGAGGCCCGTCTCTCTTCGCCACGCCTCCCGCCACGTCTTGGTTTCGGCCAGGCCGTGCCACTGGATATCAAGGACAATCGTACTCGTGAGGATTATTGCGAGGCGGTCCGCAAGACCGGGGAGTACATCCGCGCGGGAGATGCTTTCCAGATCGTGCTTTCGCTCCGCCGTCAGGTGGACATCAGGTCATCGCCGCTGGACCTGTACCGCGCGTTGCGCCGCCTGAACCCCTCACCTTATATGTTCCTACTGGAGAATGATGAGTGCAGTCTGATCGGCAGCTCCCCCGAAACACTGGTAAAACTGGTGGGAGATCAGGTCATCTACCGTCCCATTGCGGGCACCCGTCCGCGTGGTAAAGGCGGCGAAGAGGACAAACAGCTCGCGGAGGATCTCCTAGCCGATCCCAAGGAACGCGCTGAGCATATCATGCTGGTCGATCTGGGACGAAACGATGTGGGACGGGTCTGCGCTTACAACACAGTGGAAGTAACTGACCTGATGGTGATCGAGCGCTACTCGCATGTCATGCACATCGTCTCGACGATCAATGGTCGGCTGTTGCCAGACAAGACTCCTTTTGATCTGTTACGAGCGGTCTTTCCCGCTGGAACCCTTTCCGGTGCACCGAAGATCCGTGCCATGCAGATCATCGAGGAACTCGAACCCACCAAACGCGGTCCCTATGGCGGTACGGTCGGTTATCTCGGATTCGGGGGTAACCTCGATACCGCGATCACCATCCGTACCATCGTGATGAAGGGGCAGACAGCCTACATCCAGGCCGGCGCGGGTTTGGTCTATGACAGCGTGCCGGAAAATGAATATCAGGAGTGCATGAATAAGAGCCGCGCAATGCTGCGCGCGGTCGAGATCGCGGAGAGCGGGCTCTTCTGATTGGGTTAGCGGCCTTGACCTGCCCGGTAGTTTCTCTGCCGGGCGGGTGGAGACAAACCATGAAATACGAAGTGATTCTGTATTGGAGCGCAAAGGATGAAGCCTTCATCGCGGAGGTTCCAGAACTTCCTGGGTGTGCCGCGGATGGAAAGACATATCATCAAGCCTTGGCGAATGTTGAGGTTGTAGTTCAGGAATGGATCGAGACCGCCACACAACTCGGGCGTCCGGTGCCCGAACCGGGATGGCGTCTCTCGTATGTGTAATTAAGCCGATTGGGATCGAAGGGCCGCCTCAAAGGCGGTAGACTGGTTATCCATACCTGGAGGAAGCCCATGATCACAAACGCAGTCATCCTTGCGGCCGGACGTGGAACTCACTTGTGGCCATATGGAGACACCACCCCTAAGGCAGCCTTGCCTGTCGGGAATGTCCCCCTCATCCATCACCAGCTTTCCGCGCTGGCTGGGGTTGGAGTCCAGCATGTCAGTGTGGTGTGTGGTTTCCTCGAAGGCTCTGTCAAGAACGCCTGCGAAAAGTGGCTGTGTGATTCCGGTATGAGTCTGGAGATCCGTTATGTTACGGTACCAGGCTCCAAGGGAACTGCTCACTCCGCGTGGTTTGGTTTGACGACCGGGGTTGGCGCGGAGTCTCCAGCTTTGTTGGTTCCAGGTGATCTGCTCTTCCATGCCGGGGATCTAAAAAAACTCATCTCCGCCTTTACTCCGGGAACAGCCACCTGTCTCACTGGACCCGTGGATTCCGCTCGCTCTCAAGACTGCATTCAGGTCACGGTCAGTGGTGACCGGGTGAAGTCGGTTCAGGCCCACTCCCGTGGGACTGGGCCTGACCAGTGGACCCTATCCGGACTTCTCGTAGTCCCCAGTGGATTCTCGCGGAATCTGGAATGCACTCCCGATGTTCCCACCTGTGTGGAGGTCGGTGCGATGCCCCCCACGGGGCAGGAGGTGTTCGAAACGCTCCACCAGTTCATCCGGAGTGGTGGCGAGGTCCGTGCGGTCGAGGCTGACGAACGCCTGGTCGACATTGACCGCCCATGGGATCTGCTCGATGCCAATATGCTGGTGTGTGACTGGGCTACCGGTGAGCTCTGTGCGAATGATGCCGGAGAGAAGGCCTTCATTGATCCCAGCGCGCGTCTGGAGGGTTATGTCCGCCTCGGGGCGGGCAGTTCGATTGGTCCTGGCGTGATTGTCTATGGGAACCTCATAGTGGGTGAGAACACAGTCATCACCGATGGGGCCTATATCGGTGAGAACACAATGATCGGGGATGATTGCCGGATCTGGCGTGGGTGCCTGGTCGGTTCCCGGACCGTGATCGGCCACCGTTGTGTGGTGGGGCATGGAGCTGAGATCGAGGGCATGATGATGGATGAGTCTTACAGTTACCACTATGGCGAATACTGGGGGATTCTCGGGAAGTGTTGCGACCTCGGTGCTGCCACTGTCTGTGGAACCCTGCGTTTCGATGATAGCGAGACAGTACACCGGATCAAGGGCCGCAAGGAGCATCCACGCTGTCATGCCAATGCCTCTTATCTCGGCGACTATGTCCGGACGGGTGTCAATGCCATCCTTATGCCGGGTGTAAAGGTGGGGGCTTACTCGCTCATTGGAGCGGGTGTGGTTTTGAATGAGGATGTCCCCAACAACACCGCGCTCTATGTGGAGCAAACCCTCAAGCGGGCTTCCTGGGGGCCTGAGCGTTATGGGTGGTGATGATAGGATGTTCCCTCTCCACTTGCTGGAGAGGGTTGGGGTGGGCATGACGATTCTCAAGGTAAATAATCAATTCTGTCATTCCCGCGAAAGCGGGAATCCACGGCGTCATTACCACCATAATCTGTTCACTCGCTCACTTATTCTCTCTCTTCTGTTTTTCACCTTTCTTGGTTGTTCTCCTCCTTCCTCTTCTCCCACAGAGAGGATCCATCTCAAGTACTGGGCGGTGTGGACCGGCTTCGAGTTGACCGCCATGCAGTCGGTGGTGGACCTCTTCAACCAGTCCCAGGACCGGATCGAGGTTGATCTCCTCTCTATCAGCCAACTCGAGCAGAAACTCCTGGTCGCCATCGCTGGAGCTAATCCGCCAGATATCGCCAGTCTGGGATATGACTTCCTCCCTTATTATGCCCAGAAGAATGCCATCCTTCCACTGAATGGCTACATGACCCGGTTTGGAGTCTCACCGGATGAGTTCATCCCCGTGTTCTGGGATGAATGCACATATGATGGCTACATGTGGGGATTGCCGGTCATGGGATCGGCGACCGCGCTCCATTATAACAAGGCCCAATTCCGTGAGGCGGGACTCGATCCAGAAAAGCCCCCCATGACCATGGCGGAGCTGCAGGCCACCGAGGCAAGGCTCAACCTCCTTAAAGGGGGGCAGTATGAGTGTGTCGCCTTTCTCCCCTCCATCGCGGTTCCCGACTGGTGGCCTTATTGCTGGCCCTGGTTCTTTGGGGGTGAGCTGTGGAATGGCCAGGACAAGTTGACCCTGACCGATCCCCGGTGTGTAGAGGCTTACCAGTGGGTGGCCGATTATCCCATGCGTCTTGGGAAAGAACGTGTCCAGCCGCTGCGTGCTGGATTCGGGAACCTTTTCGCCTCGCCCCAGAATCCCTTCCTGGCGGGGAAACTCTCCATGGTTTTTCAGGGCTCCTGGATGGCCAATTTCGTGGAAAAGTATGCTCCCAAGCTCGAGTTCGGGGCCGCGCCCATGCCGGTGAAGTCGGCGGACCTGTATGGCACCAGCGTGGTCGAGTCGGATGTCATGTTCATCCCCGCCGGGACACCTCATCCCGAGGCAAGTTTCGAGTTCATCCGCTTCGTGACCACCCAGGCGGCGAATGAAAAACTCTGCACCGGCTTCCGTTGTATCTCTCCACGGCGCGAACGTTCGCCGGAGTTCATTCACAACCACCCCAATCCCAATATCGGTATGTTCGATAAACTGGTCATGGGAAATAATACTCATTATGCCCCCAAGGTATCGATGTGGTACGAAATGCTGGATGAGATTTCCGTGGTGTTTGACCAGGTATGGCTTCACCGGAAGACCCCTTTGGAAGCGCTGACCCAAGCCCAGAACCGTCTTCAAGCACGGCTGGATCAGGAACTAGAATCCTGGAATCTGGCCGCGCCAACCCGCCATAAGGAATGGGATAAATTTGTGACGAAAACCAGGCTGGGAGAGGCGAATCCATGACCGGAGCGGAAAGGCGTGGGCTGTGTACTGGGCTGCTTTTCATCAGCCCCTGGCTGGTGGGCTTCACCCTTTTCATGGCATATCCCCTGGCGGCCTCACTCTATTACTCGCTTTGTGACTTCTCCGTGCTGGCCGATCCAATCTTCATCGGTTCACACAATTACCGTGAATTGGCGAAAGATGCTGTCTTCCAACAAGCCCTCTTCAACACCCTGATCTATGGTGTTATGGCGCTTCCGGTGACCATGGTGACCGCTCTGCTCTTAGCCCTGCTCTTGAATGGCCCTGTTTTCGGACGGGCCGTATTCCGCACCGCCTTCTTCCTTCCATCGCTGGTGCCATTGGTGGCCATGGCAATCCTGTGGAAGTGGCTGCTCAATACAGAAAGCGGGTTGATCAATTATCTGCTGGGATTGGTGGGGCTTCCGGCCATTGACTGGTTGGGGAGTGTAAGGTGGTCGAAGGTTTCCATGGTCATGCCCGCCACCTGGGGAGTTGGGGAAGCGATTGTCATCTACCTTGCGAGTCTGCAGGAGGTTCCTATCCATCTTTATGAAGCCGCGCGCATTGATGGAGCCCGGTACTGGCGTCAGTTCTGGCATGTGACCTTGCCCATTATCTCGCCGGTGGTGTATTTCAATCTGGTCATGGGGATCATCGGCCTGCTCCAGGTTTTCGTGGTGCCCTATATCATGACCGAGGGAGGTCCGGCGCGCTCTACGCTCTTTTATGTCCAGTACCTGTATGACACCGCCTTCCGTTATCTGCGAATGGGGTATGCCTGTGCGATGGCCTGGCTTCTTTTTGTCATCATTCTGGTGCTGACCCTTTCCGCCACTTGGGCTACCGCCAAGAGGATCTACTATGTCTCAGAGGATTGAGCGGATACCCAGATCTGGTGGAGTGCCGGACGCGGAAAGCTTGGGCTTTTTCCGGTGGATCCGGATTAGTCTCTTGGTGGTGCTGGGAATCTGCTTCGCGGCTCCCTTTGTGTGGACCATCTCCACCAGCCTCAAGGAGCTTAACGAGACGACACGCCTCCCGCCGGAATGGATCCCGCGTGTGAGTGAATACTCCGCACAGGCGGAGGGGCGCACGCTGAGCCATCTGGAGGTCCGGTGGTCCACCCCTGAGCAAGTGGCTCCCGCCAGTACGAGCCTCTCTCCGGAAACTCCCTTGGCCTGGGTGCGGCCACGTGGCTCTGGGGTGGCCTTCCGCGCTGTGGACCGGCGGACTGTTCAAACATCGGGACGCGCCATTCATCCGCGGTGGGAGAACTATTCCGAGGCGGTCAGCAAGATTCCCTTCTGGTTGTATACACGGAACACACTCTGGTTGTGCGTGCTGATGGTGATTGGCGTCACCATCAGCAGTGCCATCGTGGCCTATGGTTTCGCGCGGGTGGACTGGCCGGGCCGGGATGGAGTGTTCCTGATCGTCCTGGCAACCATGATGATCCCCTTCCCGGTGACCATGATTCCGCTTTACTCACTCTTCCGGGAGATGGGATTGATCGGGACCATGGCGCCGCTGTGGTTGCCGGCCTTCTTTGGGAATGCCTTCTTTATCTTCCTGCTGCGCCAGTTCTTCCGGACCATCCCGCAGGACCTAAGCGATGCGGCACGGATCGATGGATGTGGAGAGTGGCGTATCTTTTGGAGTGTGATCTGTCCGCTGGCCACCTCCGCACTCACCGTGGTGGCCATCTTTCAGTTCATCAATACCTGGAATGATTTTCTCGGCCCCTTCATTTACCTCACCGACCAGAATCAGTTCACCCTCTCGCTCGGACTGCAATTCTTCCAAAGCAAACATGGCGGCACGGATTGGCATCACCTTATGGCGGCCTCAACCCTGGTCACCTTGCCGGTTATCGCGCTCTTCTTCTTCGCGCAGAGAACTTTTATCGAGGGGATTTCGATGACGGGGATGAAGAATTGAAATGGTTCTGTTTTCCGTGTTCCTCCGAATCTTCCATCTCTTCCGTGATTCAATATGGATTTCAAGGAGGTGTGGCCATGGACCGGCGTAGTTTTCTAAAGACAGGCTCCCGTGGTATTACCGCCGCTTCAATGGGATTAACCGTTTCACAGGTGGCAAGCGCTGGGGAGGCTCCGGTTTCCAGCCATCTGGAGAGGTCTGGCATACCCTCGCTACTGCGTGACTACACCGAAGAGGATCACCGGAGGCGGCTGCGCAATATTGCCCTCGGCACTCGAGTGATTCGTGGTTGTATGAAGAAGCACCTCATCACGGAATATCTGCCAGCTCAGTGCTGCTACAACCTGGGCGAATATCCCAGCCTCAAGCCCTGGGAAGTGGGTGAATATGACGAGCAGGAACTGGATCGCCTGAAGGACACCGGCATCCAAATCTTGCAGGTGTTTGATGACTGGAATGACTCGCTCCGGTTGTTTGGGGGTGACAAGTACTCGGCCGTCAATCCAGAGGGGTACCGGCGGTTTATCGAGATGGCTCACCGGCGTGGCATGAAGGTCCTGACTTACACCTCGACAGGCTTCATCCAGCGCACCGATCCGGATTTCCAGCCCGCCTGGTGCCGTGAGGGAGATTTGCTTGAGGTGGGTTACTGGAACATGGCGCGGTGTTCACCCGCCAGCCCCGGCTGGCGCGCCTTTGTTCTGCACAAGTATGCCCAGATTCTAGATGAGTACGGCACTGATGGCATCTATATCGATGGGGGATACCTTGCCAACCAGTATCCCGCCAAGCAGGCCATGCCTCCAGCGCCGGATGAGGTACAGGCTTTCGAGGAGACTCCGGAATATGATGGAGCTTTCACTGACTTGCTCGCATTGATCTATGCCGAGGTCAAGCGCCGGGGTGGGATTGTCAAACTACACGTCAATGGTGCTGAACGGCCAATGGGGCAGGGGTTGAAAACCTATGACTACCTGTGGGTCGGGGAGGGTGTGGCCCAAGCCGATCCCCTCCGCGAGGCGGTTAAGGATTTTCCGCCCTATGTGGTCCCTTGTCTTGATATGGGATTCACAACCCTCGAGAACGAGGAGGAGCCCTTTCTCCACTCCATCCCGTACATGCAGTTTCCAGTCACAATGGGAGGGCACATCTTCACCGGCGAACGCGGCATGGTTCCCGGTATCCAGTACAAGGATGACTTCTGGATGAAGCGTTGCCGCGATGCCTGGAAGCAGTATCAGGAGGATCCCTCACAACTCCACACTTACAGCGCGTGGGACTCTGTCCCTGGTAACCCTAATACACGGACAGTCTATGCCAAGTGGCTCAAGCAATATCTACCGTTGGTGGAGGAGGGAACTTGGGCCTGGCTTGAAGTCGGAGAATCTTCCCTCTTTGCCACACCGCCCCCCAAGGAGGTGGTGGCATCGGTGTTCGCCAACCGGCAACTGCATCTAGTGTTGGCCAACTACAGCCATTCAAGGGTGGAGATTCAGACCACCGAGGCCTACCAATCCACCCTGGCTGAAGCCCCAACCGCCCAGACCAAGTGGACAATCCCTCCTCGTGCGTTGTTGATTCTAAGGAGAGTGGTGTAATTACATTTCCATTGGTACAAGGTCAATTATTTGCACCCATCTGGTGTTAGCCGGGGGTAAGGTCACGGTGTTGGGTCATTCGTCCAATTGTCAATGCCGCCACCCCCGGTACCCGGCGTTGGGTATTCAGTTCTCATTTCCTCTGCCGGAGGCGGCGGCATTGAAACGTAAACAATCGATGAAAATACGTTGCCTTGCCACCGGCTAACAACAGACAACGGATGGGAAGTGTCTGTCCGTTGTCTCAATCTTTGCGGGGGTCGTAGCTCGATATGGCACACTCTTTACTTGGGGTTTGCTCAGTGTCCCCTTGCGTATTCTCTCAGTACATGTAGATTCCCCGTTGGGGTGTCGCGGGGAACTTCGCACCCAGCGGAGACGATGTACCGCGCCCCGGCTTCTTGGTGGCATTTCTCAATTTCCTTGAAGATTGTCTCCGGAGTTCCATTTTGAAGGACTGACACAGGATCGATGTTTCCCAGCAGGATCTGGTCCGGTCCCACCTTACTCCGGGCTTGTCCGACAGGATTCAGGTAGTCCAGGTCGACAATCTCGCAGCCGAGTTTTCCCATCCCCTCCGAGATGTGACGTGTGTTTCCACAGATGTGCAGACGGACACGGCCTCCCAAGGCATGGATTCCATCCACCAATCGTTTTTCATAAGGCCAAATGAGCTCGGTATACAGAGCGTGGTTGACCAAAGACGCGGCGGCATCGCCCATCCCGATGATATTGGCTCCCGCCTCGATCTGGGCCTTGGCGAAAGATAACTCCATCGCCAGAATGAATTCGAAGAGATCCCGGACAAAGATGGGATCATCATAGAGATCCATGAGAATGGTGTTGATGCCGCGCAGGTCGGCGGCCTCGGCGATGGGACCCTCCACCCAGCCCTCGATCCACTTGTGTTTCCCCACCTTCTCCTTAAAGAGGGCCACGGCTTGAACCCGGCCTAACATCCTTCCCCCTGCCAGGGGGTCAGGGACTTTAAGAGAGGCAAGCTGGGTCTTGTCTTTGAGCAGGGCCTGAGACTCATCGGTTGTGGCCGGTTGCTCCTCAAAGAAGATGACCTTGGCTCCGCAGTCCGCTGCCTCGCGGGCTGGATCGGACATGGTGGTTACATGATCGGCGTCGAAATCCTCCGCGAGACGGATCTGAGTTTCCACGAGAACCCGGGGATCTTTGACGTAATCTCCATACTTCACCCCCGCATGGTTGGCCGCGAACATCATGGTGATGGGCATGAAGGGTAACGAATCGGTGGGTTTTCCCTCCAACAGGTTCAAGACACGCTCATATCCATTCATAGGTCTCCACGCTCCTCATTGACATAAGCACAATCCCACTCATTATAGGTAAACCTTGAGTTGAGGACAGATGAACGGGGGGTTGTGCACGCCTTGCGACAACGTGAATCAGGATCTAAAATTCAACCAATTGGTCCGGAAAAGATCTGACAGTTGATTTTCCCAGTGAAAAACTGGCTCACCTTGTGGAGAGACATACCAGAAAGATAATGGCCAGGTGGTTTTTTAGAGGCATTCTTGTTTTGTTCTCTGTCCTTGCCGTTGTCCTGTGGCTCCGGGTCACACCGGACCTCCCGCTGGAGTTGCGTGTTCCCATTCCCGCAAATCTAGGCCTGGCCAAGAGCGGTGCGGGTGAGGCCAAGGGAAATGAGGGGACACTCATCACTGGTGCAGGCAAACCCTCTGCCCAGCCCGGGTCCTGGCCTCAGTTCCGTGGCCCCAACCGTCAAGCCATCGCTAGTGGAATCCCTATCACTTCTTCTTGGCCCGGGGGTGGTCCCAAAGTGGTTTGGAAGACCAAGGTAGGCGAGGGTCATGCGGGAGTGGCGATCTGGAGCGGACGGGTTTACCTCCTGGATTATGACGAGACCAAGAAAGAAGATGCGGTCCGGTGCCTTTCCTTGGACAACGGCGAGGAGGTTTGGCGTTACTGCTATTCCGAGAAGATCAAACGGAACCATGGGATGTCACGGACAGTCCCGGTGGTGACTGATAAATATGTGATCACCATCGGCCCCAAGTGCCATGTGTGTTGTCTGGCCACTGAATCTGGTGAGTTAATCTTCAAGAAGGACATGACCGGGGAGTATGGAACCCGTGTCCCGGAGTGGTATGCCGGACAATGTCCATTAATGGATGGGGATCGTCTGATTCTCGCGCCGGGCGGCTCATGCCTGATGACCGCCATCGATCCCGCCACCGGTGCGTCCGTGTGGCAAACCCCTAATCCAGATGGGTGGCGGATGAGCCACTCCTCAATCATGCCCCTGAATGTGGATGGGGAGCGGATCTATATTTGGTGTTCCGCGGATGGTGCAGTGGGTGTTTTGGCGAAAACCGGTGAGTTGCTTTGGAAGCTGCCGGAATGGAAGATCAAGATCGCCACGGTTCCCAGTCCTTTGGACCTGGGGCAGGGAAGGGTGCTCTTCACTGGTGGGTACAGCGCGGGTAGTGCGGCTTATCAACTCCGCTATGCACAGGGGAAACTCACCGCTGAGCTGCTCTTCCGTTGTGATGACAAGACCTTTGGCTCTGATCAGCACACCCCGATCCTGTTTAACAACCTGGTGTATGGTGTCATCCCCGGCGGGAAGCTGGCCTGTCTGGGGTTGGATGGTCAACGCCAGTGGGTGAATGAGGAATACAACTTCGGTCTGGGGCCTTATCTCATAGTGGATGGAAAGTTGCTGGTCCTGGATGATGACCACACCAAGCCGGGGGAACTCTGTCTGTTTAAACTGGAGGCTAATGGTGTCACCAAGTTAGCCGGAGCGAAGGTCATCGAGGGGCATGATGCTTGGGCCCCCATGGCGTTTGTGAATGGAAAGGTCATCCTGCGGGATGCCACAACATTGATCTGTTTGGATCTGGTGGGATCATGAGAAGTGCTCCCCCCCACCCCCACCCTCCCCCGCCAGGTCGGAGGGAGTTGTATGTTGTTCACGCTTTAGCGTGCTTTTTCCCGCTCCCCCCTGGTGGGGGGGCAGGTAGCATGAGAAAGAGTTCGATATGAAATCATTCGATATCCATAGCGCAGGTAGAGCTTTCATTCTCTTTCTTCTCGGTCTACTCACTTATCTGTTGACCGCGCGGGGCATTCAACAACCCCCCTGCCCCAACACCATTTGCGGGAATGGTATTTCGTGCGCTGCCTGTCCGCTTCAGAGCGGATGCACGGCAGCGGGAGAGGCCCAGTAGCCCCAAGGAGAACCACACGATGCCTGTCGAGAATCCCAAACCACATCTGGACCGGCGCGCCTTCATGGAGCGGACCACCAAGGGCATCGGCTTCTTCCTGTTGGGAGGAGCCGCCGGAAAACTCATCACCAACTCCACGGATGAGAGCATGGTCTGGCAGATCGATCCGCTTAAATGTATCCAATGCGGAAATTGTGCCACGGCCTGTGTGTTGACCCCTTCGGCCAGCAAGTGTGTCCATGAGTTTGCGATGTGTGGTTACTGCCGTATCTGCACCAGCTTCTTCCCCACCGATGCTCCCGCGTTGGATGAGGGAGCCGAAAACCAACTCTGCCCAGTGGGAGCCATCACACGGACCTTTGTCGAGGAGCCCTATTATCAATACTCCATCGACAAACAGCTCTGTATTGGCTGCGCGCGTTGCGTAAAGGGCTGTACCGCCTATGGCAACGGTTCGCTTTATATGCAGATCGACCGTGACCTGTGTGTGAACTGTAACCAGTGTGCGATTTCCGTAGTGTGCGAGGGAAAGGCTATTCACCGGATACCTGCCAGCCAGGCGTACCTCCCCAAAGGAAAGGCGTTGGGATGAGGCGGATTGCTCTATTCCTTGTGATTGTAGCCTTGCTCATGGTGGGTACGGCATATGGGGAACGGCGTTTCCCACCGCCCGACTTCGAGAGCGGGTACACCCAACCTCCATTAGTCTTCCAGGAATACCGCGCTGGGGTGTGGGAGTGGTTGGATGCGGGTCTCCTGGTAGTGGGATTGTTCCTGACCGCCTGGCTCCTGCACTATAAACGCAGCCGGAGGGGAGTTTTTATCACTGGTGTGGTGGCGCTGCTCTATTTCGGTTTCTACAAAAAGGGTTGCATCTGCCCCATCGGCGCCATTCAGAACGTGGTTCTCTCGCTCACCGACCCGAGCTACACAATCGCTATTCCCACCATCGCTATCTTCATCCTGCCGTTGCTGCTCGCGCTCTTCTTTGGGCGGGTCTTCTGTGGTGGAGTTTGTCCATTAGGTGCGATCCAGGACCTTTTCCTTTTCCGCTCCCTGCGTGTCCCGGCCTGGCTGGATGGTGCATTAGGGCTCTTCCGCTACCTCTACCTGGGACTGGCGGTTTATGTGGTGGTGGAGATGAAACGGTTCATCATCTGCGAATATGACCCCTTCGTGAGCCTGTTCCGGTTTAATGGCCCACTCTGGAAGATCCTTCTCGGAATAGCCTTTTTATTATTTGGACTGTTTGTGTCTCGTCCTTATTGCCGTTATCTGTGTCCTTATGGCGCGTTGCTGTCGTTGATGTCGCATTGGACGTCGCGGGGAGTGCGGATCACCCCCACCAGTTGCACCAACTGCACCCTGTGTGATGCGGTGTGTCCCTTTGGCGCGATCCGCCGTCCGGAGGAACCCGCGCCCATCCCCAAGTGGGTGCGTGTCCTGACGCTGGTTCTGGCTCCGTTCCTCCTGGTGGCATTTACAGCGCTGGGATACTGGATGCTGGGAAGAACGCTTTCTGGTTGTCTGTTGGGGCTGTGGTTCGGAGTGGTGATTGCCATCAAACTAACTGGCGTGGTTTTTCGTGGCAAGCGGACCAACTTCGAAACGGACAACTCCGCCTGCCTGTCATGTGGACGCTGCTACAAGTGGTGCCCCTATGATCCATCCCATGCCACCAGCGGGGAGGATCCCATTGCATAACCTGTGTGGGTTCTCCTTTTTCGACCGCAAGACCATCGCTCTGCTGGTGGCCCTCAGCGGCATTTTCTCTGTGGCCGTGAGCGGCGTCCTGTTTCATGAGGCGCTCATGAACAGACCGCTCCAGTGCTTTGACAAGGCCCTGATCCCTCTCAAGGAGGAGCTCCGCCGCGATCCCGCTGATGACTCGCTCAAGGACATGATCCGTGAGACTGACCTTCAACTCCGCCAGCAATACTTTCTCTCGCGTGAACGGCTCAGTTCGGGAGCGGTGCTGCTATTCATCAGCCTGTCTGTGTTTGTGTTTTCTTTACGCCGCTATTCCGTCTTAACCGAACGAGATCCCCAGCCGCTCAAGCCGGATGACCTGATCGAGCGTCCCGGGCTGCGTGCGCGTGGCCTGCTCGCCATCCTCCTCCTGCCCTTGCCGGTGGCGTTGTTTTCCATGTGGGGATTGCACTCCCTCCGGCCTGTGCCACTGGTCCTTTCTGATATGGCGATGACTGCTATCACACCGGAGGCAGCCCCAATTGAGCCGGTGGTGCCGGATAACCAGAAATGGCCGCAGCTGCGTGGCCCCTCGGGGATGGGCCTGTCCGAGACGGCGGATTTGCCAGTGAGTTGGAGCGCGGCCACTGGTGAGAATGTCATCTGGAAGGTTCCACAACCGGCGGAGGGCCACAACTCTCCGGTCATCTGGGGAGACCGGATTTATCTGACCGGCGGCGATTTCGATTCGCGAAAGGTCTTCTGCCTTAACCGTGCTGATGGCAGCCTGATCTGGACTTGTCCCATTCGTACCAGTGCCGTGCTCAGTGAAGACCTGAAGGATAATGGAGATACCGGTCTGTGCGCACCAACCTTGGTTACCAATGGAAAGATACTCGTCGCTTTCTTCAGTACCAACGAGCTAGTGGGTGTGGACTTCTCTGGGAAGCAGGTGTGGTCACGCTGGTTTGGTGAACCGGATAGCGACTTTGGCATCGCGGCCTCACCCATGCTGGGGCAGGGTAATGTGATCTTGCAGCTGGACCAGGGCAGCAAGGAGAAGCCGCATTCCATGCTGTATGCAATCGATCCCGCTACAGGGCAGTCAGTGTGGGAAACCCCACGTGAGGTGGCCGCGTCCTGGAGCACTCCCATTGTGGTCAATTCAGGCTCGCGGGAAGAGATCATCACTGCTGCCGATCCCTGGGTGATCTCCTATGATCCCAAGACTGGCCAGGAGTGGTGGCGCGCGAAGGTCCTTGCTGGTGGTGCGGTTGCGCCGCTCCCTATCTTCGCGGGCGGATTGTTCTTCAACTCCACCGAAAATACGCAGCTCAGTGCCATCCGCGCCGGTGGCTTGGGGGACATCACCGCAACCCATGTAGCCTGGACCGTGGATGGCAATCTGCCTGATGTCGCTAGCCCGGTGAGCGATGGCAGGCTCCTCCTGCTTCCCAATGGAACTGGACGGGTGCGCTGCTTTAATGCCCAAACAGGCCAACGGCTCTGGTCCGAGAGATACGACAATGGTTTCTGGTCTTCTCCGTCTCTCGTCAAGGACACGGTCTACATGACCGACATGGAGGGCAACACCTTCATCTTCAAACTAGCGGATGAGTACAAACTGCTGGGTATGGGAGTTTTTGGCGAAAAGGTGATCACCTCGTTCGCCTTCGCGGACTCACGCATTTATGTGCGTGGCGAGAAGAATCTGTTCTGCCTGGGGCGCAAGCCATGACAAACGGTACGCCCCCCATCAAGGTGGATGAAATCGATGAGCTGGTCCAGCGGGTTGGCGCGGACAATCATCATGTCATCCGCATCCTGCAGGCCATCCAGGGGAAGTATCATTATCTCCCGGTCGAGGCCCTGGAGCGGGTTTGTCAAACCACCGGAATCTCCCCCAGCCGGATCACCGGTGTGGCTTCATTCTATTCCCAGTTCCGTTTCATACCGGTGGGTGAACACCGCATCCGTGTTTGTCATGGCACCGCCTGCCATGTGAAAGGTTCGGCGTTGATCCAGGATGCCTTCTACCGTTACTTGGGCCTTTCTGAAACGCAAGACACAACCCCCGACCGCCTGTTCACCGTGGAGAAGGTGGCCTGCCTGGGGTGCTGCACACTCGCCCCGGTGGTTCAGATTGGGGATGATGTCTTTGGGTATCTCACCCCTGAGAAAGTCCCCGCTATTATCCGGAGTTATCTGGCGCATCTGGATGACAAGCCAGCCAAGAAGACAACCCAGTCCCTCCAGTCCACCTCTCGGGAGCCAATCGGTGAGATCCGCATTGGTCTGGGGTCGTGTTGTGTGGCTAAAGGGAGCGCGAATCTCTATCAATCTCTGGAGCAGACCATCGCCGGAAACGGAGTTCCTGTCTGCGTCAAGCGGGTGGGATGTGTCGGCATGTGCCACCAGACTCCCCTCGTGGAAATTGTGATTCCCGGCAAAGCCCCCACCCTGTATGCGCAGCTGACCCCCAATGAGGCCACAGCGGTGGTGATGCGTCATTTTGCCCCCACCAGCCTGTGGAAGAAGATGACCTACAGGGCCTCCAACCTGGTCAACCGTCTCTTCGATGATGAGGCCTGGGAACCGGTAAGCCGCTTTAACATCAATGTGCGTGATCAACCCGTGTCGGCCTTCCTGAACCGGCAGAGCCATATCGCCACTGAGTTTTCGGGTGAAATCGATCCGTTTGACCTGAAAGAATATGTGGAGCGTGGTGGTTTTTCCGCGCTCAAACGGTGTCTGGAGAAGTTGTCTCCCGAACAGGTCATCACAGAGATTCATGAGAGCGGCCTACGCGGGCGTGGTGGAGCCGGATTCCTTTCCGCCACCAAATGGGAGCGGGTGCGTCACTCCCATGGCTCTCCCAAATATGTCATCTGCAATGGAGACGAGGGCGACCCTGGCGCGTTCATGGACCGGATGTTGCTGGAATCCTTCCCCTACCGGATTATCGAGGGGATGGCCATCGCCGCCTATGCGGTGGGTGCCAGCGAAGGGATCTTCTATGTCCGTGCGGAGTATCCCTTGGCGTTACGTGTGTTGCGGGAGGCTCTCCACCATTGCCGCGAGGCGGGGTACCTGGGAGAGCGGATGCTAGGGTCCGGTTTCTCGCTCTCCTTGGATATCGCCGAGGGAGCGGGAGCCTTTGTATCCGGTGAGGAAACCGCCCTGCTGGCTTCGGTTGAGGGACGCCGGAGTATTCCACGGCTGCGCCCCCCCTATCCCGCGCAAGAGGGACTGTGGGGACAGCCGACACTCATCAACAATGTCGAGACCTATGCCCTAGTCCCCTGGATTCTGCGCAATGGGTCCTCGGCCTTCTCGAAACTTGGGACTAAGAAAAGCAAGGGCACCAAGGTCTTCGCCCTGGCCGGTAAGGTTGCGCGTGGAGGGCTCATCGAGGTTCCGATGGGGATCACCCTGCGCGAGGTGGTCGAAGAGATTGGCGGCGGGATCGCGGGCGGGAAGAAGTTCAAGGCGGTCCAGGTGGGCGGTCCCTCAGGTGGCTGCATTCCCGCACGGTTGGCGGACACCCCGATCGACTATGAGGCCCTTAGCCATCTCGGTGCGATCATGGGTTCTGGCGGCCTGGTCGTGTTGGATGAGACTGATTGCATGGTGGACATCGCCCGCTATTTCCTCCAGTTCACCCAGAATGAATCCTGCGGCAAGTGCACCTTCTGCCGGATTGGATCCAAGCGGATGCTGGAGACTGTTACCCGCCTGTGTGATGGAACCGCCAAGCCCCATGACCTGGAGCAATTGGAGAGCCTGGCCGAGGGGATGCGTAAGGCCAGTTTCTGTGGACTGGGCAAGACCGCGCCGAATCCGGTCCTGACCTCGCTCAAATACTTCCGCGAAGAATACGAAGCCCATCTGGAGGGACATTGCCCGGCGGGCAAGTGTAAGGCACTCATCAAGTACTCCATCAATGAGAAATGCGTCGGCTGCACACTCTGTGCCCAACATTGCCCAGTGAATGCGATTGAGTCGAAACCCTATCGGCTGCACAAGATTGATACAGAGAAATGCACCCGCTGCGACATGTGCCGTTCGGTTTGTCCGGAGAAGGCTGTGGTGGTGAGTTGAAAATATGAAAGAGACAGTTGACGTCACCATTGATGGTCTTCAGACCCAAGCCTCCTCACGGGAGACCATTCTCACCGTGGCCAAGCGGTTGGGCATTGAGATTCCGACGCTATGCTACCTCGAGGGGAAGACCGGCCTAGAGTCCTGTGGCCTGTGCATGGTAGAGGTGGAGGGACGTGGTCATGTGATCCCCGCCTGCGCCTCCAAGGTTCAGGATGGGATGGTGATTCACACTCACACCGAGAGTCTGCGGAAGGGACGGCAGCTCGCGTTGGAGTTGCTCCTTTCGGATCATCTCGGGGATTGTTTGGCGCCCTGCGAGGTGGCCTGCCCCGCCTCCATCAATATCCCTGAGTTCATTCGTCAGATCCGTTATCAAGATCACGCCGGGGCCGAACGATCCATCCGTGAAGCCATCGCCTTTCCGGGAGTGTTGGGAAGGGTCTGCCCCAAGTTCTGTGAGGGAGTTTGCCGGCGTGGAGAGTATGACGAACCAGTTTCGATCTGTTCCTTGAAGCGTTTCCCCGCCGATGTGGTACGGAGCAAACAGGTTCAAATTCCCACGCGCAAACCCGCCACGGGAAAGCATGTTGTCATCGTCGGGGGCGGAATTGTGGGACTGTCCGCCGCCTATTACCTCTTGTTAGAGGGGCATTCCTGTACCGTGTATGAAGCGGACTCGCGTTTGGGAGGTGCGATCCGGAATGTGATCCCCCAGTTCCGTCTTCCCATGGAGATCGTGGAGGAGGAGATCGGCTGCATCACCGGCTTGGGCCTGGAGGTGCACTGCAATCAAACGCTGGGAAAAGACTTCTCGCTCGAGGAACTAAGGCGGCGGTACGATGCGGTGTTGCTTGCGATTGGAGCCTCGACCGAGAATCTCCCACACTATCCGGGTGCGGAACATGGCGTTCCTTGTTCTGATTTCCTGCAAAGGGTCTCACATGGCCAATTCCCTGCCGTAGCCGGTAATGTCCTGGTTTTTGGTTCCGGCGCGACAGCTCTTGATACGAGCCGGACCTTGCTACGCTTGGGCGCGGAGCAGGTAACCCTGGCGATGACTCCCTCGCTCAAAAGCCGCTTGTTCTTCTCCCCCTTCGTGTCGTTTGGCTTGGAGGAGGGGGTCCAGATTCTCGATGAAACCACACTTACCTCCATCGAACGGCGGGAGGATGGCTCCATCCGTTGCGGTCTTCTGTGTCCGGATGGGGAGCTCTGGCTGGAAGTGAGTGCAGTCTATCTCTCCGGTCCCATGGAACCGGACCTGATGCTATTGGAGAGCCAGGGCCTGAAGACCACCAAACATGGAGTCCAGGTCGACCGCCATCACCTGTCCACCAACCTGCCAGGTGTATTCGCCGCCGGAAGTATTGCGCAATCGGGACGGTATGCCGTGCATGGCTCAGCCTCCGGTAAACACGCGGCGCACCTGATTCACCGGTTCTTATCCGGGGAAACCCAGCCGGAAAAGGAACCCATCAATGTCCGGATGCACCATGTGACCGAGGCAGAGAAGGGAATCCTGTGGGGGCAACGAACCAAGGCCGCCAGGGCTATGGAACCGAAGACATCGAGGCCCGTCTGGAAGGGGGATTTCACCGAGGTGGTTCAGGGTCTCGCTCCGGAATCTGCTATTCATGAGGCCGAACGTTGCCTCCAATGTGATTGCGCCAAGAAGACAACCTGCCAGCTGCGGATTCAAGCCACGGAATTCGAAGCTAATCCCCGCGCATTCCGGGGGGCACGTCCCCCGCTGGAAATCGATGCCACGCATGAGGATGTGATTTATGAGGCGGGGAAATGTATCAAGTGCGGACGTTGTATCGCGGTCGCTGAGGATAGTCGAGAGTCGTTGGGATTAAGTTACATTGGACGCGGTTTTTCAGTTAGGGTGGGAGTTCCACTCAACCAGACGCTACGGGAGGGACTCCGCAAGGTGGCCTTGGAATGCGTGGAGGTATGCCCCACCGGAGCTTTAGCACGGAAAAAATAAAAAAATCCCCTTGCCTTGCCTCCTACCTTGCCATTTGCTAACCTTTTCTATCATGATTGAAAAAGTAAATCTTTGATCACTATTTGGAGACATTCTCCCCATGATTTCCCGCGAACGAGTACAAGCTGCACTTAATCACCATGAGCCAGATCAGATTCCGCTCGATTTGGGTGCCAGTTCAGTCACTGGAATGCATGTGAGCTCAGTCTACCGGCTCAGGCAGACCCTCGGTCTCGATGTTCCTGGAACCCCTGTCAAGGTGATCGAGCCCTACCAACTACTCGGTGAGATTGCCCCTGATCTGAGTGAGGCCTTGGGAGTCGATGCCGTGGGGCTATCTGGCTCACGCACCATCTTCGGGTTCCGTAACGAAAACTGGAAACCCTGGGCTCTCCCAGATGGCACACCGGTCCTGATCCCAGAAGCCTTCAATACCGAGCCGGAACCGAATGGAGACATTCTGATGTATCCGGAGGGAGACCGTTCGGCCCCTCCCAGTGGAAGAATGCCCAAGGGGGGATTCTACTTCGACACGATCATCCGCCAGGAACCCATCGATGATGACCGTCTCAGTCCGGAGGATAACCTCCAGGAATTTCAACCCATCTGTGATGAGGAACTTCAGTACATCAAAACCCAGGCGGAGATTCTGGCTGGGTCGGGGAAGGCGGTGCTGGCCAGCCTGGGGGGAGCCGCTTTTGGAGATATTGCCTTGGTTCCGGCCCCCTGGTTGAAACACCCCAAGGGGATCCGCGATGTGGCTGAGTGGTACATGAGCACCGCCTCGCGCAGGGACTTTGTATATGAGGTCTTCGAGCGCCAGTGTGAGATCGCCCTGACCAATTGGGAGAAGATTCACTCCGTGGCGGGGGAGGTCATCTCAGCGGTTTATGTGACCGGGACTGACTTTGGCACTCAACAGGGCCCCTTCATCTCCCTCAAAGCTTACCGCGACCTGTATAAGCCCTTCCACCGCATTGTGAATGACTGGGTTCACACCCACACGAGTTGGAAAACATTCATCCATTCTTGTGGTTCGGTGCGAGTGTTTCTTGAGGATTTCATCGAGGCCGGTTTCGATGTCCTTAATCCAGTGCAGTGCTCCGCCGTTCATATGGACCCACGCGAGTTGAAGATGCGGTTTGGAGACCGGATCGTTTTCTGGGGCGGTGGTGTGGATACCCAGATGACCCTCCCCTTCGGAACTCCGGAGCAGATCCGTGAAGAGGTCCGTGAGAGGATCCAGATCTTCGGACCCGGGGGCGGATTTGTGTTCAACACCACCCATAATGTCCAGGCGGGTATTCCTATCGAAAACCTGGTGGCTCTTTATCAGACCTTCAAGGAGTTCCGGAGGTATCCTCTGTAAATCATCATTCTCGTGATGGTGGGAATCCATGACCGCCTCATACCTTGACTCTTATGGATCGTCTCGTGGAACCTTAATCTCCCAATGAAAATGGGGGGATTGACTGGGACAGGGAGTTGGCTTGAGAAAACTGCGGGGAATTGGTATGGTAAGGATCAAGTCGGGGCGTAGCGCAGCCTGGTAGCGCGTTCGGTTCGGGACCGAGAGGCCGCTGGTTCAAATCCAGTCGCCCCGACCA